>NZ_JBSFDA010000007.1:0-140082 GCF_053593675.1 Streptomyces sp. NPDC002156
TCGGTCGACGCCGTCGGCACCGACTTCACCCAGCTCCGCCCCTAAAAACAGTCGGCGCCCCCCTTTCAACGAGGGGCGCCGGTCGCATACCTAGGGGCGCGGGGAACTGCGCGACCAGCCACGACGCACCCGCAGCCGACACCACACAGCACCCCCCACCCCCTTAGTCGGGCCCGGGCACACTCGGCAGCCGCACCGTGAACACCGCCCCGCTGCCCGGCGTGCTGTCGACCGCGACACTCCCCCCGTGCGCCTCGACGAACTGCCGCACGATGGACAACCCGAGCCCGCTACCCCCCGTACGCCTACTGCGTGACTTCTCGACACGCCAGAACCGTTCGAAGACATGGGGCAGGTCAGAAGGGGAGATCCCCACCCCCGTGTCCCGCACGGTCAGAACCGCTTCGTTCGCCATCCGCCGCGCGTCGAGCGTGACCGTACCGCCCGCGGGAGTGTGCCGCAGTGCGTTGGAGACGAGGTTGCCCAGGACCTGCCGCATGCGCACCGGGTCGGCGTCGATCCAGAGCCCGGGATCGGCATCCGCCCCCAGATACACGGCCCCCGCTTCCGCGCGGCTGCGATGCGCGGCGGCGACCTGGCCGATCAACTCGTCCGCGGCCAGCGGTTCCCGGTGCAGCCGCAGGGTGCCGGCGTCGCCCGCGGAGAGGTCGCGGAGGTCGTCGATGATGTGCTGCAGTTGCAGTGCCTCGTCGTGCAGGGAGGCGATGAGCCCGGGGTCGGGGTCGAGCAGTCCGTCGCGGGTGACCTCCAGCCAGCCGCGGATATTGGTCAGCGGGGTGCGCAGTTCATGGGCGATGTCGCTGACCATGGCCTTGCGCTGGGCCTCCATCTGCTCCCGGCGCGCGGTCAGGTCGTTGAAGGCGGTGGCCAGGAAGCCCGTCTCGTCCTTGGTGGTGACGGCGACCCGTGCGTGGTGCTCGGGCGGCTGCCGGGCGGCGGCGGTAAGGGCGCGCAGAGGGCGGACGAGACGGACGGCGACGAGGGCGGTCAGGGCGATCGTGACGGCCAGGACGAGACCGGAGACTCCGACGATCTTCGTCTTGTTGGCGGGTGAGAGGTCGAAGCCGGTCCGCTGCTGGTCGCGGTCACCGAGGTAGAGGACCGCCGGTGGGGCGACGTAGGGGTCGAGCTGGGTACGGCGGGCCGTGTCGATGCAGTTCTGCGTCCGCTCGTCTTCGTACGTCCTGTCGGATATCCCGGGAACGACGTCTTCGCCGAACAGTGTCCGCAGGGAGGGGTCCAGTTTGGGCATCTCCTTGAAGTCGCCCTGGAGGCAGCCGGTCATCAGCTTCCCGAGGGCCACCAGCGCCGTGTGCTCGCTGGGCATCGCCGAGTTGTCCGTCTCGTCGGCGCATCTCGCGACCACGTCCTCCGAGGTGCCGTCGGCGACGGCGACCGTACGACCGCTGGGCATCCGCTTGGTGTGGCCACCGCCGCCGAACCGGGTCAGGCACTTCACCCGCAGTAGCGCCGCCGCGTTCACCTCACTGACCGCGCCGGAGGACAACCGATAGGGCCCCACCGCCCGTGGGTCGATGCCGGCGAGCTGGGCGCCGGGCTGGGTGTAGGTGTCCGTACGCAGCGGGTCGACGGTGGCCGAGGCGCGGGCGGGCAGCGCGGTGCCGGACGCGGCGGAGTCGGCGATGAGCCGTCCGCCCGCGGTGGTCAGGGTGATACGGCGGTCCAGCGTGCGCGAGAGTGTGCGCACGGTGGGCCCTATGCCGTCCCAGTCGGGATGGGCTGCGGCGTAGCCGCTGAGCCGGCGCAGGATGTCGGAGTCGTCGGAGAGCACCTGCCCTCGCTCCTCCTGGATGGCCCGGGTGGTGAGCTGCACGGCCAGCCACGCGGTGGCGCCGACGGACAGTACGGCGATCGCCACGGAGGTGAGCAGCAGCCGTACCAGCAGACTCTTGTGCCAGGGGAAGCGGGCGACGGGCGTCCCGCCGGCCGGGCGGGTCATGCGGGACCCTTTCCGTCCACGAGCTTGTAGCCCACCCCGAACACCGTCAGCAGCCGTGCGGGGGTGCGCGGGTCGGGCTCGATCTTCTTGCGCAGGTTGAGGATGTGCATGTCGATGGCGCGCTCGGTGGACGCCCGGTCGTGGCCGCGGGTGTGTTCCAGCAACTGGCGGCGCGAGAAGACCCGTTCGGGCTCGGCGGCCATGGCGTTCAGGATGGCGAACTCACCCGGGGTGCAGCCGATCTCCGTACCGTCGCAGGTGACCTCGTGCCGTACGGGATCGACGGTGACACCTCCGACGCGCAGTACGGGGGACTCCTCCTCGACGGGACGCAGGGTGCGGCGCAGCACGATGCGGATGCGGGCCAGCAGCTCCCGGGGGCTGTACGGCTTCGTCATGTATTCGTCGGCGCCGAGGTCGAGGCCGAGCAGCAGATCGTCCTCGGCGGAGCGGGCCGTGAGCATCAGCACCGGTATGTCCGCGTCCCGGCGCAGGACGCGGCAGACACCGAACCCGTCGAGGCCGGGCAGCATCACGTCGAGGATCACGAGGTCGGGCCGGCGGTTGCGGGCCTCGTCGAGAGCGGCTCGTCCGTCGAACACGACGGTGGCCGTATGGCCCTCCCTGACGAGGAGCCGGCGGATCAACTCGGCCTGCATGCCGTCGTCTTCGGCGACCAGAATATATGCGCACACCCAGGTGACCTTAGGTGTGCGGAGGTGCCGCAAGCACGGTGAACGGGCCTCATGCGGTCCTTCCCACACCCTGACCACTTCCTGATATCCGCGTTCCACGCTGGCCCCATGCACAGCGGAGAAACCACCCATCACACCGGCCCGGCCCGGTCCGCCCTGGCGCTGGCGGCCGTCTCGGTGTGCCTGCTGGCCGGCTGCAGCACGGGGACGACGTCGTCGGACGCGAAGAACCCCGCCGCGGGCCCGGCGAAGACACCCGCGCAGGTCGCCCGGGCGGCGACGGGGCCCCAGCTGGACCTGCACGCCACCGACGGGCAGGAACACGTCCCGGTCACCACCGGAGGCCGGGTCACGGTCGAAGGGGGCACGATCGCCGAGGCGTACCTGTCCACCGCGGACGGCCGGGCGGTGCCCGGCGAACGGTCCCCGGACAAGAAGAGCTGGGCGCCCTCGGTCGACCTGGAGCGCGGGACGGCCTACCGGTTGAGCGCCACGGCCACCGACGCCGGCGGCCACCGCACGACCAGGACCGTGGCGTTCACGACCCTTGCCGAGGCCGACCGGTTCACCGGCACCTACACCCCGGAGGACGGCTCCACGGTGGGCGTGGGTATGCCGGTCTCGTTCACCTTCGACAAGGCGATCACCGACAAGAAGGCCGTCGAGTCCGCCGTGGAGGTCAGTTCCGACAGCGGACAGACCGTCGTGGGCCACTGGTTCGGCGGACAGCGCCTCGACTTCCGTCCGGAGGACTACTGGAAGCCCAACGCCACGGTCACCGTCAGGATCCGTCTCGCCGGGGTGAAGGGGGCCGCCGACGCGTACGGCGAGCAGGACAAGACCCTGCGGTTCAAGGTCGGGCGCAGTCAGGTGTCCACCGTGGACGCCGCCGCGCACACCATGAAGGTCGTCCGGGACGGCACCACCGTACGGACCATACCGATCACCGCGGGCGCCGCCTCCTCGCCCACCTGGAACGGGCGGATGGTCATCTCCGAGAAGCTGATCTCGACGCGGATGAACGGCGCCACGGTCGGTTTCGCCGGCCAGTACGACATCCCCGACGTCCCGCACGCGATGCGGCTGTCCACCTCGGGCACCTTCATCCACGGCAACTACTGGGGGGACGACTCGGTCTTCGGCCGGTCCAACATCAGCCACGGCTGTGTGGGGCTCAACGACACCAAGGGCGGCGGCGACTCCGGCCAGGACGGCGCCTGGTTCTACGACAACTCCCTCCTCGGCGACGTGGTCGTGGTGAAGAACTCCGACGACAAGGTGATCGCCCCCGACAACGGGCTCAACGGCTGGAACATGCCGTGGGGCGAGTGGACGGCGGGGTCGGCGCGATGAGGCATGTGGTGAGGCGCCGCTTCTCCTCCGTGGGCTCCCGTGTGCCGGCTCCCGCCGCGGTCCTGGTTCTGGCTCTCGCCCTGACCGGGTGCGGCGGCCCCGGCACCGGCACCGGGACGGCGGCGGGGGGCGGCACCTCGGCAGCCGCCGGTGCGCAGGACGTGCGGGCTGTCGCGCCCGCCACGGGGCACGCCGGATCCGGGCCGAGCCCGGCAGGCGAGACCGGCGAGATCGGCACGGCCACCAGTACCCCGGCCCCGAGCCCTTCCGCCCCGGCCGAGTTGCCGGGCCTCGGCCCCCGGACGCTCGCCGAGGTCCCCGACAACGCCCGGCAGGTCCTCGTCGTCACCGGGAAGGGCAAGGACTCCCCGCAGTCGCAGGTCGTGCTGTATGAGCGCACCGACGACAGCGGCTGGACCGCCGGGCGGACCTGGGCCGCCCACAACGCGCTCGAAGGCTGGACCGACGACCACTACGCGGGCGACCTGCACTCGCCCATCGGTGTGTTCACCCTCGGCGACGCGGGCGGACTGCTCGCCGACCCGGGCACGAAGCTGCCCTACGACCAGTCCGGCAGCTTCACCATCGGCGGCACCGGATTCGAGGGCGAGCCGCTCGCCGGCTCCTTCGACTACGTGGTCGCGATCGACTACAACCGCCGGCCGGGCACCTCCCCGCTCGACTGGACCCGCCCGCTCGGTGCGAACCGTGGCGGCGGCATCTGGCTGCACGTCGACCACGGGGGTCCCACCCACGGCTGCGTGAGCCTGGCGAAGCAGCACATGAAGGAACTGCTGCTCGCGCTCGACCCCGCACTGCACCCGGTGGTCGTGATGGGGGACCGCACGTCCCTCGAACGGTGACGACCAGACCGCGAACGCCCCATCACGAACGACCAGTTACGAACGAGCAGTCACGAACCGAGAGGAAATCTCAGGTGGAGTTAGGCACGAGACGCAAAAGCGCGATGATCGCGGCGGCGGGGCTGGCCACCACCGCCCTGGTGCTGACCACCCTCCCCGGCCAGGTCGCCCAGGGGGCCCAGACCGGTACGTCGGCCACCGGGATTTCCCAGTCCGGTCCGCTGAAGACGGTCACCCTGATAACCGGTGACCAGGTCACGGTGGACAGTGCCGGAAGGGTCACCGGTGTGGTGCGCGCGGAGGGCCGGGAGCGGGTGCCGTTCTCCGTCCGGGAGGTCGACGGACACACCCGGGTCGTGCCCAGTGACGCCGAACTGCTGCTGGCGCAGGGCAAGTTGGACGCCCGGCTGTTCGACGTGACCCAGCTGGTCGCCGACGGGTACGACGACGCGGGCCGTACCGACGTACCGCTGATCGTCACGTTCAAGGGCAAGAAGGCGCCCTCGATGTCCCCGTTCACCGGGGCCGGGGCGAAGATGGGCCGTGCGCTGCCCGCCGTGAACGGGAAGGCGATGCGGTCCGTCAAGAAGCGCGGCACCGACTTCTGGGACACCGTGACCGATACCGGCGCCGACGCGTTCACCGCCTCGACCGCGGTGGAGAAGGTGTGGCTGGACGGCCGGCGCAAGGCCAGCCTCGACAAGAGCGTCCCGCAGATCGGCGCTCCCACGGCCTGGGCCGCCGGGTACGACGGCACCGGCGTCAAAATCGCCGTGCTGGACACCGGGATCGACACGACCCACCCCGATCTCGCGAGCCAGGTCGTCGCCGAACAGGACTTCACCGCCTCCGAGTCCGGTACGGCCGACAAGTTCGGCCACGGTACGCACGTGGCGTCCATCACGGCCGGTACGGGCGCCAAGTCCGGCGGCACCTACAAGGGTGTCGCCCCCGGCGCGAAGCTCCTGAACGGCAAGGTCCTCGACGACGGCGGCTGGGGATCGGACTCCGCCATCATCGCGGGCATGGAGTGGGCGGTCGCGCAGGGCGCCGACGTCGCCAACCTCAGCCTCGGCGGCACGGACTTCCCCGGCATCGACCCGGTGGAGGAGACGGTCAACCGGCTCTCCGCCGAGTCCGACACACTCTTCGTCATCGCGGCCGGCAACGAGGGTACCGAGGGCGAGTTCGGCGAGGGGACCGTCGGCTCGCCCGGCAGCGCCGACGCCGCGCTCACCGTCGGCGCGGTCGACAAGTCCGACCAGCTCGGCGACTTCTCCAGCCGTGGCCCGCGCGTCGGGGACGGCGGGGTCAAGCCCGACCTGACCGCGCCCGGTGCCGCCATCACGGCCGCCGCTGCCGCCGGCAGCGTCCTGGAGGACTCGAAGCCGTCCCCGGCACCCGGTTACCTCACCATCGGCGGCACCTCCATGGCGACCCCGCATGTCGCGGGCGCCGCCGCCATCCTCGCCCAGCAGCACCCCGACTGGACCGGCGAGCGCATCAAGGCGGTCCTCACCGGTTCGGCCAAGCCGGGCGCGTACAGCTCCTTCCAGCAGGGCACCGGCCGTACGGACCTGGTGCGGGCGCTGGAGCAGGGCGTCGTCACCGAGCAGCAGCCGCTCAACTTCGGCGCGCAGCAGTGGCCGCACTACGACGACGAACCGGTGACCAAGCAGCTCACCTACGAGAACCTCGGTACGGAGCCGGTCACCCTGGACCTGTCCGTCGACGCCTTCTCGGTGGACGGCAAGCCGGCCGCCGAGGGCATGTTCTCCCTGTCCCCGCAGCGGATCACCGTCCCGGCGGGCGGCAAGGTCGGCGTCGACGTGACCGCGGACACCCGTTCCGGCAGCGCCGACGGCACGTTCGGCGGCTCCGTGTCGGCTGTCTCGGCCGATGACAAGGTGGCGGTGCGGACCGCCGTGGGGGTGCAGCGCGAGGTCGAGTCGTTCGACCTGACGTTGAAGCACGTCGACGAGAACGGTGAGCCGACCAGCGACGCCGTCACCACCGTGCAGGCCCTCGACAGGGAGTTCTACACCCGCTACACCGACGAGGCGGACGGCGAGCTCACGGTACGGCTGCCCAAGGGCGACTACGGACTCACCGGTGTGATCCACCCCGACTCCACGTCCTCCCCGCAGTCCGTGCTGATGCAGCCGAAGCTGACCCTGGACAAGGACACCACCGTCACCGTCGACGCCCGGCAGGCACAGCCGTTGGACATCACCGTGCCCGACGCGACGGCCAAGAACACCGAGGCCACAGTCGCGTACCGCTACACACGGGCCGCGGGGATGCCCACGAACACGGACGGGTACTGGCTCCCGACCTTCGAGGGCATGCGGTTCGGGCAACTCGGCCCCGATGTGCCCGCCGACGCCGCGTTCGCCCAGTACTCCGGTGACTGGACAAGCCAGGACGACGAGGGCAGGCCGGTCACCTACCACCTCTCCTGGGACCGCCGCGGCGACCTGGGCGGCTTCGCCGCCGAGGTGGAGCAGAACCAGCTCGCCAAGGTCGACTTCCAGGCAGGCGCACCCGCCGCGGGCAAGGACGTCGACGTCACGGTGAGTCCCCACATGCCCGATGGGGACCTCTTCGGCCGCTACAGCCTGCTGGCGAGGAAGCTGCCACTGCGCACGACCGAATACATCCTCGACAACGGCGTCAAGTGGTCCTTCGACATGCAACAGCGCAGCGGTGAGGGCGAGTTCGAGTACCTGCTCCACGGGGCGCCCAGGACCTGGCAGGCCGGCCAGAGCTACACCGAGCGGTTCAACGTCGGCGTCTTCGGCCCCGCCCTGGGCAGCGCGGCGGGCTCCGTGGGCTCCGTGGGCTCCGTGGCGACGGGGAAGCCCGGTATCGAGCGGTCCGGGAATGTCATCACGGCCTTTCTGCCGCTGTTCGGCGACGGCGCCGGGCACTACGACAGCGGCGGTGGATCCGCCTCGGCCGAGAGCTCGCTCCAGGTCGACGGCGAGGAGATCCCCCTCAACTCCTCCCCGGCCGACACCATCACCGAATTCACCGTTCCCGAAGAGGCGGGCGCGTACAAGCTGACCCTGGACAACTCCCGTGATCCGGGACTCTCGCCGGTCAGCACCCGCGTCAGCGCGGAGTGGACCTTCCGCTCAGCCAAGACCCCCGAGGACGAGCCGGCCGCACTGCCGGTGTCGGTGGTCCGCTTCTCCCCCGAACTGTCCCTGGACAGCACGGCGAAGGCGGGCGAGCGGTTCGAGGTGCCCTTCACCATCGAGGGCGCGGCGGCCGGCCAACAGCCCGCGAAGCTCGCCTTCGAGGTCTCCTACGACGAAGGCGCGACCTGGCAGTCGACCGAGGCCGTCGACGGCACCCACCTGTCGCTGGAGCACCCGGCCGAGCCCGGCTCCGTCTCCCTGCGGGCCGAACTGACCGACGACTCGGGCAACACCCTGGTCCAGACGATCGAGCGCGCCTACCTCACCACCAAGTGAGCTGACGCATACCTCTCAACCAGTACGCATACCTCTCAACCGGCCTCGCCCGGGGCGGTGTTCGACCACCGCCCCGGGCGAGTTCGCGCCATCCGTGCCCCGGTCACCCGCTCGTGGTCACCAGGTCGTGGTCAGCCGCTCGCTTTCGCGAGCTTCAAGGCGTAATCGACCCACCACTGACCGGCCTTGGGCCCGCCCTTGCACTCCCCGTCGGACTCCCCGGGCCGCTTGACCCACAGATAGGCGTCCACCAACGGGTCCGCCGTCTTCACGGTCGGGGTCTCGCCCAGCGAACGCCCGGGCGGATTGCACCAGTTCTCGTCGGGCTTGCCCCCGGTGTAGGGCCCGTTCCCATTACGGGACGTGTCAACGACGAAGTGCTTCCCGTTCACCTTCGCCGACAACTCCTTGCCGTATGCGATGGACTCGGCGGTCGAGTAGAAGTTGGACACGTTGACGGAGAACCCGTCGGCCTTCTCGATCCCGGCCCACTGGAGCGGCTCGAAGATCTGGTCGGGGTGTCCCCATCCCGCGTTCCCCGCGTCCAGGTAGACCTTCGTGTTCTTCAGCGCGGACAGGGTGTCGATCGCGCCGCTCAGCAGGTCGTACCGCTCCTCGTGGAACTCGTCCTGGGTGCAGCCGTCCACGAGGTGGAGGACCGCGTCCGGTTCGAGGATCACCGTGGCCGCGCGGTCGCCGATGCCCTTGGCGACGCCGTCGATCCAGGCGCGGTAGCTGTCGCCGTCGGCGGCGCCTCCGCTGGAGTACTGGCCGCAGTCGCGGTGCGGGATGTTGTAGAGGACGAGGAGTGCGGAGCGGTCCGCCTTCTGCGCGGCCTCCGTGAAGCCTCTGGCCTCCGCTTCCGGATTCTCCGGGCTGATCCACTCGCCGGTCGGCTGCTCGGCGATCTTCCGGATCTCCTCGGCGTCCGCGGTCTTGTCCTGCTTGACGTACGTGGCGACCTGTTCCGCCGCGTTGCCGTCCGGGTTCACCCAGAACGGGTTGGTGCCCTTGGGCTGTTGGGTGATCAGGGCTTCCGGTTCCTTGGCCGGCTCGTCGCCGTCCCCGTTGTCCGAGGACGAGGTACAACCGGTGAGCAGCAGTGCCGCCCCCAGCACCGCCATGGACGCCCTCCCCCAGGACGCCCCCTTACTGCCGAACATCGAACTCCCCCTCGGGTGCACTGTCCTGGTCCCCCCTGGATGCAGTGGCGTAAGCCTCAATCCTGACATACGCGGCCGGGGCCCACGAGTTCACCAGTACCTTGTCGGCTACCTGTTACACCTTGTTCGGCCGAGGTAGGAGCACGACTACCGAAGGCCGGAACACCCGCGGCACGACAGGGCATAGAACTATCTACGACCTGCGTCGATAACACAGAGCCACGGACCGGGACTTGGCGTCATTCTCCCTCTAGGCCTGGGCGCACATCCGTTCTACAGTCATCTCAGACGGCCCCAGCCCCAGGCCAGTGCTTCACCGTCCGCAATGGGGGAGGCGGCACCGAAACCTCCCGCGCCGGTCGCCGGGTTACTCCCGCAGCCCGTGCGCGCGCGGTCGAGGACCAGCCCGGTCGACGGCTCTGGGGGGAGCGGGTCGTCGACCGGGCAGGGCGGGGTCAGACGGCCGCGCCAGTGAGGTACGCCGACACGATCACGTTGGACGTGTAGGTGCGGGTGGTGTGGTCGAACGTACCGCCGCAGGTGATGAGCCGGAGTTCCGCGCGGCCCGACTGCCGGGTGCCGTACGCCTGTCGGGCGTCGAAGCTGTCGCGGTGCAGGACCCGTACGTCGTCGACGGTGAACTCGGCGACCTTGCCGTCGGCGCGGGCGACCCGGATCGTCGCGCCCGGGCGCAGGGTGCTGACCTTGTAGAAGACGGCGGGCCTGGTCTCGGTGTCGACGTGTCCGACGAGGAGGGCGGTGCCGGCGGCGCCGGGCCGGGTGCCGGAGCCGTACCAGCCCACGACGCCCGCCTGGTCGAAGGGCGGCGGGTCGACCGCGCCGAGCCGGTCGAGGCCGCGGGCCACCACCGGGGCCTGTACTCCCAGTTGGGGTATGTCGACGCGCTGCGGCAGCGCGCCGCTCAACGGCTGGTGCGCGGGCGGGAGTTCGGGGTCCGGGGGGCGGCCGACCGCGGCGATGTCACCGGTGGTCGGCGTGGCTGTGCCATGGCGTACGTCGGTCACCTCTCGGCCCCACAGCCACAGCCCGAGGAGCAGCAGGGCCCAGGCGACGCCGGTGGTGAGCCGCCCGGTGCCGGAGGACCGTACACGGTCGTCGTCGGACATGGCGGTTCAGTCCGTCCCACGGCCCCGGCGGACACTGCGCACCGCCACGACGACCGCCGCCACCCCGGCGAGGACCAGCCCGACCACGGCCTGCCGGGTCCCGGGACCCTCACCCCGCGCGTCGGCGGCCAGCTCGTCGGCCGCGCCACCGCCACCGGCGGGCACGGGGGCGACGGGCGAGGCGGGAGCGGGAGCGGAGGCGGCCGCGGAGGGCTTCCTGGACGCCTCAGGCGTGCCGGACGACTTCGTGGTGACGGCGATCGTGCCCTTCACCTTGCCGTTCTGCCCGTCGCAGCCGACGGTGACGTTGTACGTGCCCGGGACCAGCGAGGAGCGGACGCGGGACCCGCCGACGAGCGCCCCGCCCTGCCCCTCCCCCGCGAGCAGCACATCGGCGACGAACGCCTCCGACTTCGCGGTCCCCGTCTTCCCCGTACACCCGCGCACGACCAGCCGTACGTCGCTGCCGGGGGCCGGGGACGCCGGGGTCACCGTGACGCCCCCGTCGGCGGCGTACGCCAGGGTGGCAGGGGCGAGCGCGGCGGCGACCACAACGCCGACACAGAGAGTGATCCGCATGGAACCCATCGTGAACCTCCAGACACCTGGAGACTCCTCCTCCGGACGCCGGTTCGCATCTCCGGAGCGGGTACGGCTGCTCCGTACGGGTGCCGAAGGGTTTGAGGGCGTACCTGAAGGCGTACCTGATGGCGTACCTGAGGGCGGGCTCAGATGCGGTCGACGAGGTCCGCGATGGAGTCGACGATCTCGGACGGGCGGTACGGGAAGTTCTCGACCTGGTCGGGTCCGGTCAGGCCGGTGAGCACCAGGAAGGTCCGCATCCCGGCCTCGATGCCGGCCAGGACGTCGGTGTCCATCCGGTCGCCGATCATCGCGCTGGTCTCGGAGTGGGCGCCGATCGCGTTCAGCCCGGTGCGCATCATCAGGGGGTTCGGCTTGCCCGCGAAGTACGGCTTCCTGCCGGTCGCCTTGGTGATCAGCGCGGCCACGGCACCGGTCGCGGGGAGCGGGCCCTCGGTGGAGGGGCCGGTCTCGTCCGGGTTGGTGGCGATGAAACGGGCGCCGCTCTCGATCAGGCGTACGGCCTTGGTCATGGCCTCGAAGGAGTACGTACGGGTCTCGCCGAGGACGACGTAGTCGGGCTCGTGGTCGGTGAGGATGTAGCCGATGTCGTGCAGGGCGGTGGTCAGGCCGGCCTCGCCGATGACGTACGCCGTGCCGCCGGGGCGCTGGTCGTCGAGGAACTTGGCGGTGGCGAGCGCCGAGGTCCAGATGTTGTCGACGGGCACGTCCAGGCCCATGCGGCGCAGGCGGGCGTGCAGGTCGCGCGGGGTGTAGATCGAGTTGTTGGTGAGCACCAGGAAGGGCTTGCCCGACTCGCGCAGCTTCTTGATGAAGGCGTCGGCGCCGGGGATCGGCACGCCCTCGTGAATGAGCACACCGTCCATGTCGGTGAGCCACGAGTCGATGGGCTTGCGGTCTGCCATGTCCGGTCTCCTGCTCCTGCACTGCGTTGCTTTGCGCTGAGTTGCTTGCGCTGCCGTACACGCGTACGAGATGCCGCGTGGGCCCAGCCTGTCACAGCCCGGATCTTGGGGGAATGGCCGGTTTACGTCCGCCCCGCCCCGCGGACCCGGGCCAGCAGCAGGACTCCGCCACCGGTCAGCAGGAGCGCGAGCGCGATGCCCGCGAGGCGGATACCGGCGGCGCGCCGCCCGGTGCCGGCGAGCTCACCGTCGTACGGCGAGGCGGACTGTACGCCGGGGACTGTCGTCTCCGCCTCCGCCGGTCCGGGTGCGACGACCCTGAACCGGTAGTCGTTGGACTGCCCGACCCAGTCGCCGTCATCGGCGTGCCGCTGGACGACGGCGGCGTTGGCTACGACGTCGTTGGCCACCGCGCCGGCGCGGATCGCGAGGCGCACCTTGACGGAGAGGGTGCGTCCGGGTCCGACGGTGAACCCGGGGAACCCGTCGCCGTCGAAGACCCCGATGGTCTCGTCGGCATCGGTGACCTCGAACCGCACGGGGTAGGGGCGGGCGCGCTTCCCGTCGTAGAACTCCAGCCGCGCCTGACCCGCGGTCAGGACACGGCGCTCGTCGACGAGTACGAGGACGGGGTGGATGTCCGTGCAGGGACGGGTGGTGTTGTTGGTGAGGTCGAGCCGCCAGGTCCGGTGCGCACCGCCGGCTTCATAGGCGGCGGGGGCGCCGTGGATGCGGGTGGTGAGGGGGAAGGTGGGGTCGGTGGGGGTGGCGGCACCGCAGGTGGCCGCGTAGGCGGGGCCGGCGGTCAGACCTCCGGGCACGACAAGAAGGGCAGTCACGATCACACAGGTACACAGTCGCATGAACACATGACCATGCCGGGGTGATGGTGCCGACGGACGACACCGCTCCGAACGACCGCCCGAATGCGCCTGATCGGCGCAGGGGCTTTGAGTGTTCGGCTGCGGCCCGGTGGGGGCTGGTCGCGCAGTTCCCCGCGCCCCTAAAAGACGGGCCGGTGGAGGGTGATCGCGGAGTTTCGCGCGTCCCTGAAAGACGGGCCGGTGAGGGCTTGTCGTGTTTGTGTGGTGCAGCGACTGGCAGTGCGTGTGAACTCCGGGCGGCTGGGGCGCCCCTCAGGGGCGCGGGGAACTGCGCGACCAGCCCCCACCGGCCCGCAGCCGAGCAACTACCGCCCCTACTCAGCCCGTCCGAACAGTGGTGCAAGGAGCAATTGGGCCGCCCCCACCGCAACCCCCCGCGCCCCGCCAGGGGCAACCCCTACAGGCACCGCCACCTCCACGCCCTCCCTCCGAGCGCGCTCGGCGACAACCGCCGCGACCCCCCGCACGAACCGCTCCGGATCCGCAGCCACCGTGCGGCCGCCCAGCAGCACCCGGTCGATGTCAAGCAGCCCCACCAGATTCGTGGCCCCAGCCCCCAGTACTCGCGCCGCCTCGTCCAGCTCCCCCCGAGCCACCGCCCCCAGACACAGCGCCTCGATGCACCCCCGGTCCCCGCACCCACACAGCGGGCCGTCCAGCTGGATGACCTGGTGGCCGAACTCACCCGCCCCCGTCCGCGCCCCCCGGTGCAGCGCCCCGCCGATCACCAGCCCCGCCCCGAGCCCCGTACCGAGGTGCAGGTACGCGAAGGAGCCGCCCTCTCCCCCGACCGCCAGCCCGAGCGCGGCGACGTTCGTGTCCTTGTCGACGACCACCGGCACTCCGAGTCGCGCCGCGAGCTCATCCCGTAGCGGGAATCCGTCCCACTCGGGAAACCCCGTCACCCGGTGCAGTACGCCCCGCGCGTGGTCCAGCGGGCCCGGGAGCGCGACGCCGACCCCCAGGACGTCCTCCGGTCCGGCGTCGAGCAGTGCCTCCACCTCCCCGGCCACCCTCTCCACGACCACGTCCGCCCCCGCCCCCAGGTCCAGCGGAGCCAACCGCTCCCCCACCACCGCCCCCGTGAGGTCGACCAGCAGCGTCCGCACCTCGTCGCGGTCCAGGTGGACGCCGACCGCGTGCCCCGCCTCCGGGACCAGGCGCAACACCGTGCGCGGCTTGCCGCCCGTCGACGCTCGGTGGCCCGCTTCCGCGGCCAGGCCCTCCGTACGCAGCCGGGCGGTGATCTTGCTGACCGCCTGGGGGGTGAGACCGGTGCGCTCGGCCAGTTCGAGGCGGCTGATGCCGTCCGGGCCCGCCGTCCGGAGCAGGTCGAGCACCAGCGCGGTGTTGTGGCTGCGCAGGGCCAGCAGATTCGCCCCGGGAGCCGTGGCGATGCCGGTGGTGCCGGTGATGGCCGTGGCGGCGCTCGTCCTGTTCACCGAACCATTTTCCCCGCTGCTTGCACTTTGGCAACAGCGTTGCCAAAGTGGACACCATGACTGGTACGACTGGCACTCCTCTGCGCATCGGCCTCGTCGGCTACGGCCTCGCGGGCTCCGTCTTCCACGCCCCGCTGATCGCCGCCACCGAGGGCCTCGTCCTCGACACGGTCGTCACCGCGAACCCCGAGCGGCAGGCCCAGGCCCGCGCCCGTTTCCCGGACGTACGGATCGCCGCGACACCCGAAGACCTGTTCGCCCGCGCCGACGAACTGGACCTGGTCGTCATCGCGTCCCCGAACAAGACACACGTACCGCTGGCGACCACCGCCCTCAAGGCCGGTCTGCCCGTCGTGGTCGACAAGCCGGTCGCGGGCACGGCCGCCGAGGCGCGTGAGCTGGCCGCCCTCGCCGACCAGCAGGGACTGCTCCTCTCCGTCTTCCAGAACCGCCGCTGGGATCATGACTTCCGGACGCTCCGCAAGCTGATCGCCGAGGGCGAGCTGGGTGACGTGTGGCGGTTCGAATCGCGGTTCGAGCGGTGGCGGCCCCAGACCAAGGGCGGCTGGCGCGAGTCCGGCGACCCGGCGGAGATCGGCGGGCTCCTGTACGACCTCGGCAGTCATGTCGTCGACCAGGCCCTCGTCCTCTTCGGACCCGTCGCCTCCGTGTACGCCGAGACGGACATCCGCCGCGAGGGCGCCGAGACCGACGACGACACGTTCATCGCGCTCACCCACACGAGCGGTGTCCGCAGTCATCTGTACGTCTCCGCCACCACCGCCCAACTCGGGCCGCGCTTCCGGGTGTTGGGCTCGCGCGCCGGGTACGTGAAGTACGGCCTCGACCCGCAGGAGGACACCCTGAAGGCGGGCGGGGGCCCGGGTGACGCCGGTTGGGGGCTCGAACCCGAGAGCATGTGGGGACGGGTCGGGGCCGGGGAGTCCCCGCTCACGGGTGGCGGGCGGCCGGAGCCGACACTGCCCGGCTCGTACGAGAAGTACTACTCGGCGATCGCCGCCGCCCTGCGCGACGGTGGCCCCAACCCGGTGACCGCCCTGGAGGCGGCTGCCGCCCTCGACGTACTGGAAGCAGCCCGGCGTTCCGCGAACGAGAAGGTGACGGTGACCCTGCGATGACCAGCCACAGCCAGAAGGCCGGCGGCCACAAGGTGAGCGGACAGCCGTCGCTCGGGCCGCGCATCGCGCCCGAACTCACACCCAGCGTCGAGGAACTCGAAGCGCAGGAACGGCACCTGGTGTTCCGGCAGTTCGGTCACGAGGACGCGTGGGCGCTGGGTTCGCTGCTGGTGGAGCTGGCGCGGGAGCGGCAGGCGCCGGTGGCGATCGACATCCACCGGGCCGGCCAGCAGCTCTTCCACGCCGCCCTGCCCGGCTCGACCCCCGACAACGACGCCTGGATCGACCGCAAGCGCCGGGTGGTGGAGCGCTACGGCGCCTCCTCCTACCTGGTGGGCGCCCGGTTCCGCGCCAAGGGCACGACGTTCGAGGACGACTCCCGCCTCGACCCGGACGTCTATGCGGCCCATGGCGGCTCCTTCCCGATCACCGTCGAGGGCGTGGGTGTCATCGGGTCGGTGACGGTGTCGGGGCTGCCCCAGCTCCAGGACCACCGGCTGGTGGTGGAGGCGCTGGAGACGTTCCTCAAGGTGTAGCCACGGTGCAGCGGAGCTCGTGCGTCGGGAATTATCCCGAGGGAGCCTCCGGTTGGGACTGCACATGACGTCATTGAAGGAAACCCTCGGGCGGTACGGCATCTGGAGCGGCGGGCTGCGCGCGGAGGACCCCGAGGGGCTCACCGAGCGCGCCGAGGCAGCCGCCGAACTGGAGGAACTGGGCTTCGGCTCCGTCTGGTTGGGCGGCAGCCCGGGCATCCGGCACGCCGTTCCGCTCGTCGAGGCGACCTCACGGCTCGTCGTGGCGACCGGCATCCAGAGCATCTGGCAGTACGGAGCCACCGAAACGGCCGCCGAGTTCGCGGAGTTGGAGGCGGCCCACCCCGGCCGCTTCCTGCTCGGCCTCGGGGTGAGCCACGCCCCGCTGACGGAGGGGTACCGCCGCCCGTACGCCACGATGGTCGAGTACCTGGACGCCCTGGACGCGGCCGGACACCCCGCCGAACGCCGGGTACTGGCCGCGCTCGGCCCGAAGATGCTGAGGCTCTCCCGGGACCGCGCCGCCGGCTCGCACCCGTACCTCGTGACCCCCGAACACACCGCCCAGGCCCGCGAGGCGCTGGGCGAACTCCCGCTGCTGGCACCGGAGTTGAAGGTGGTCCTGGACACGGACCCGGACCGGGCCCGCGCGACCGCCCGCGCCACCCTCGCCATGTACCTGGCCCTGCCGAACTACACCGGCAATTTCCTGCGCATCGGCTTCACCGAGGACGACATCAAGGACGGCGGCAGCGACCGGCTGGTCGACGCGGTGTTCGCCTGGGGCGACGAGGACCGGATCCGCGGCCGGATCGACTCCTTCCTCACCGCGGGCGCGGACCACGTCACCCTCCAGGTCATCGAGGACGGGTCCAGGACCGCCCTCCCCCGCGACGGCTGGCGGCGCCTGGCCACCCTGCTGAAGTAGCCGGGAGAGACGTGAGCGAGACGTAAGGGACTGGAGGGGATCTGCCCATGCCCTGAAGCGGTGGCGTTTCCTCCGGATGTCTCCGGTCGTTGGTCTGCACGTGTCATCGGGCGAGAGCCAGGAGCCCGGGGACACGCATGCGAACGGAGAAGTCCCGTGCGAATCACCGATATCCAGCGTTGCGAGATCCGGCCCGGACGGCTCGTGACCTGGACCCTGCATCCGACGACCGTCGAGACCGTGGCCGGGCTGCCCGAGGATGCCCGCCCACCCGCGTACGTACAGGAGGCCCACGTCCGGACCGCACGATCGGTGCGCGAGGACGGCCTGTTCGTACCGACCTGGCTCGGCACGGCCTTCGACATCCCCGGGCGGGTCGATCTCGACGTCCTCCAGGGCGCGTTGCGGGCCTGGACGCTGCGCCACGAGACCCTGCGCAGCGGCTTCCGCTGGGCGGACGGCCACGACGAGCTGCGGCGCTTCACCCTCTCCCCCGAGGCCGTCGTCCTGCACCGCGAGGACGTCGGCGACTTCCAGGACGGGGCGGCGCTCCCGCGCTATCTGCAGGACCGGTTCGACATCGCGGCAGACGCGCTGACCTGGCCGAACTTCATCTACAGCGCGGTCGTCAGGGACGACGGCACCAGCGTCTACATGGCGTTCGACCACACCAACGTCGACTCGTACTCGATCTGTCGCATCCCCGCCGAGATCCACCAGCTCTACACGGCCGGCCTCGACGGCAGGACGGTGGACTCGGCGCCGGTCGCCAGTTACGTCGACTTCTGCGCGACCGAACGTACGCACGCCGACGGGATCGACGAGACGCACGCGATCGTCGCCGACTGGCGGAAGTTCATCGCCCGCTGCGACGGCAAGCTGCCCAACTTCCCCGTCGACCTCGGCCTCGACCCCGAAGGGCCGCTGCCCACACAGAAGTTGATGCAGGAGTGGCTCACGGACGACGCGGACGCGGCGGCGTTCGAGGCGTACTGCCGTCCGTACGGCGGCAGCATGATCGGCATCCTCGCGGCCACCGCGCTCATCGTGCGCGAGATCAGCGGCGTACAGGTCTACCGCACGGTCGTGCCCTTCCACACCCGGGCCAGGTCCGAGTGGTCGGACTCGGTGGGCTGGTACGTGGGCGGCGCACCGATCGAGATCCCGGTGGGCCAGGTGTCGGACTTCGACGGCGCCCTTGACCTGGTCCGCACCGCACTGCGGGCGAAACGGCCCCTGTCGAGGATGCCCATCGCCCGCGTACTCAAGCTCCTGGGCTCCGACTTCCGGCCCACCTCACCGGACCTGTACTCGATCGTCTCCTTCGTGGACACACGTGCCGTCCCGGGCTCGGAACACTGGCAGGACCTGAACGCGTACGGCCTGATCCGGGTGTCGTACGGCGACCAGGTCTGCGCCTGGACCACCCGCCTCCACGAGGGCCTCCAGTTCGCGGCCCGCTACCCCGACACGGACGTGGCACAGAAGAACATGCGGTTGTATGTCAGCCGACTAAGGGACCTGATCGTCTCAACGGCCAGGGAGGCGCCCCTTAGGGGCGCGGGGCTGTATTCATCTGCGGCTCCGCCGCGGGGCGCGACAAGCCCCCACCGGCGCGCGGCCGACAAACAACCCACAGGAACCCTCACGCGTCCTTGAATTCCTGCCGCTGCCGCCCAAGCCCCTCAATCTCCAACTCGACAACATCCCCCGCCCGAAGAAACGGCTTGGGCTCGGGCGCCCCCAACGCAACCCCCGCCGGCGTCCCCGTATTGATCACATCCCCCGGATACAAGGTCATGAACTGACTGACGTACCGCACAACTTCGGCAACGCCGAAAATCTGCTCCGCAGTCGTCCCGTCCTGCTTCAACTCCCCGTTCACCCACAACCGCAGAGCCAGCCCCTGCGGATCCGCCACCTCGTCCGAGGTGACAAGCCACGGCCCCAACGGGTTGAACGTCTCGCAGTTCTTCCCCTTGTCCCACGTCCCACCCCGCTCCAGCTGGAACTCCCGCTCGGACACGTCGTGCGCGACCGCGTACCCGGCGACATGCGCGAGCGCCTCCTCGTGCGAGCCGAGATAACGGGCCGTACGTCCGATGACAACCGCCAGCTCGACCTCCCAGTCGGTCTTCGTCGAGGCGCGCGGCACGAGCACCGTGTCGTACGGCCCGACGACCGTGTCCGCCGCCTTGAAGAAGATCACCGGCTCGGCGGGCGGCTCGGCGCCGGTCTCGCGGGCGTGGTCGTGGTAGTTGAGCCCGATGCACACGATCTTGCCGATGCCGGTCAGCGGCGGCCCGATCCGCAGGCCGGTCGCGTCCAGCGCGGGCAGCTCACCGGCGTCGGCGGCGGCCCGGATCCGGCCGAGCGCCGCGTCGTCGGCGAGCAGGGGCCCGTCGATGTCCGGGACGACCCCCGAGAGGTCCCGCAGGGTTCCCTCGGCGTCGAGCAGCGCGGGCCGCTCCGACCCCGCCGTACCGACTCGCAGCAGCTTCATGGTCGCTCTCTCCCTCGGTACCAGTCATCGGATGACTGGTCGATCCTCTGAGCTTGTCGTCCGGTCCGCAATACCCGGTTCACGTACTGGACTGCGCACCGGCCCGCGGCGCGAGCTGCCAGCGGTACAGCACCGCCCGCTCGACGGCGCTCCACGTCGTGCTGGTCACCATGTACAGCGCGGCGGCCAGTGGCATCACGGCCACGGAGAAGAGCGTGAAGAAGGACATGAACGGCATGAACTTGGTGGCGGAGGCGAGCCCGGGCACCGCCTCGCCGCCGCTGGCGTCCACCGACACCGGGTTGACGGCCATCACGCGCTTCATGCGCCGGTAGTTGAAGGTGGCGACGGCGGCGACGAGGGCGAACAGTCCGACGTAGACGAGCCCGGCGGCCCCGAAGACTCCGTCACCGCCGAGTGCGTCGGCCCACCGGTCGCCGAGGGGTGCGGCGAAGAGCCGGTGGGTGAGGAGTCCGTTGGCCTCGCCGCCGATCTCCGGGTTGGAGAAGAGGTGGTAGAGCAGGAAGAACGCGGGCAGCTGGAACAGGCTCGGGAAGCATCCCGACAGCGGCGAGACCTTCTCCTCGGCGTGCAGTGCCATGACGGCCTGCTGGAGCTTCTTGGGGTCCTTCGCGTGGCGTTTCCGCAGCTCGGCGACCTTCGGCTGCAGCGCGGCGCGCGCTTTCTGGCCGCGCGCCGCCGCACGGGACAGGGGGTGCACGAGGAGTCGTACGAACGCGGTGAACAGGACGATCGCGGCGGCGGCCGAGGAGGTGTGGAAGAGGGGCTGGAGCAGGTCGGCGAGATGGCCGACCAGACTGGCGAAAGCGGACAGGAACGCGGACATGGTGAGGTGAGCCCTCCGGGGGTCTCGTCGTACCGGGGATTCCGTGGATGCGCGGATGCGGCATACGGAGATCGGCATGACGGCCCGCGCGGGGATGCCAGCTGTCGGTGCTGTGCTGTGCCCTACGCGGCGGCCGTCGGGAGGGCGAGTCCCGGGGCGCGGGGGCGAGTGCGGCCGCGGGCGTCGGGGTCCCGTTGCGGCAGGAAGGCGGTACGGCGGGCCCGGTCGCGGATGGCCGTACGGACCCGGGTGGGCGGTACGGCGGGCGCACAGCGCGAGGCGATGAGCGAGCAGGCGGCGAACGCGGACCCGGCGGCGGCGGTCGCGGCGAGGGCGACGGCGGCGGAGAGGCTGCCGGAGTCGAGCAGCACGACTTCGACGAGGAGCAGGAAGAGCGCGGCGGCGGCACGCGGGTTCAACCGGACGACCGGATTGCAGCTCCGGATCATGTCCACGCCCTCCTCTCGCACAGTCGTTTTCCTGCTGTTCGTTATACAGGAAGCCTCTGACTCAGCGGGGGCGCATCGATGTGAGCCTGCCCCACACGACCAGACGGTAGCGGGACGTGTACTCAGGGGTGCAGGTGGTGAGGGTGAGGTAGTAGCCGGGGGCACGGTAGCCGTAGGCCGGCCTGACGGTGGAGCGGGGTACGGCCCTGATCACGCCGTCGTCCCGGGCGGAGGTCTGGGGAAGCGTGCGGTCGACGGTGTACGAGTAGACCGCGTCGGCCGTCTCGACCTGGACGGCGTCGCCGCGCCGCAGGCGGTTGACGTACCGGAAGGGCTCGCCGTGGGTGTTGCGGTGCCCGGCGAGGGCGAAGTTCCCGGCCTGGCCCGGCTGTTGGGTGCCGGGGTAGTGGCCGACGTACCCCTTGTTGAGGACGCGTGACTTGCTGACGCCTTCGGCGACGGGGACGCGGAGGCCGAGGCGGGGGATGCTGAGGATGGCGTACGCCTGGGACCAACTGGGGCTGGAGGAGCGGGAGTTGGTGGCACGGGTGGTGCCGCTGTCCTGACGGGCGGTACCGGAGGATCCTGAAGAACCGGGCGGATTGGAGGAGTTGGTGGAGTCAGCCGAAGGGGAGCCGCTCTCCGGGCTGCCGGGGTCCGCCCACTCCCGCTCCAGTGCCCGTACCTCCCGCTGGGCTCCCTGCTCGGCCTGGTGGTTGGTCCACCACAGCTGGTGGACGACGAGAAGCGCGAGGACGGTACCGAGGGTGACCAGGAGTTCGCCGCAGGTCCACATCACGCGGCGACGAGCCCGAGCCCACATGCGTACGCCTCCTTCGCGACGATGGGGACGCCGGCCCGCACGATAGGGCAGACCCCGCCAAGTAGCCAGGCCCGCCCGGGCCTTCTCCCCGGTCGTGTCCGTCCGCTCCCTGTGAGCCCCCTTTGTCCAGTGGTTTTAGAAAGGGGTGTCACAACTCTCGACAACCTCGCCTACCACACCTGATGCTTCCTGATGGCATGAACGGGACAGGTCAGTATCCGGACGGAGAAGCCATGATCCGACGCAGATCCCTGCTGGCCGCGGCAGGGGGCACGGTCCTCGGCAGTGCCCTGGCCACGGGCACCGCGCGAGCCGACGCCACCATCGCGGTCACCCCCGGTACGACGTACGGGACTTGGGAGGGGTGGGGCACCTCGCTCGCCTGGTGGGCGAATGTGTTCGGCGCCCGGGACGACTTCGCGGACCTCTTCTTCACCACCAAGTCGGTGACGTACAACGGGACTTCGCTGCCCGGTCTGGGCCTGAACATCGCCCGCTACAACCTCGGCGCGTGCAGCTGGAACAGCGTGAGCGGCGAGAGCATGGTGGCGTCGGCCAACATCCCGGCGTACAAGCAGATCGAGGGTTACTGGCAGGACTGGAACAACGAGGACCCGACGTCCTCGGCCTGGGACTGGTCGGCGGACGCGACGCAGCGGGCGGCGCTGACGAAGGCGGTGGCGCGCGGGGCGACGACCGAGCTGTTCGCCAACTCTCCGATGTGGTGGATGTGTTCGAACCACAACCCGTCGGGCGCCTCGGGCGGCGGCAACAACCTCCAGACCTGGAACTACCGCCAGCACGCCTCGCACCTGGCCGCCGTAGCCCTGTACGCGAAGAACAACTGGGGCGTGAACTTCGCGACCGTGGACCCGTTCAACGAGCCCTCGGCGAGCTGGTGGACGGCCACCGGTACGCAGGAGGGCTGCCACATGGACGCGTCGGTGCAGGCGGCCGTACTCCCGTACATGCGAAGCGAGTTGAACGCGCGAGGCCTGACGGGGGTCAGGATCTCGGCCTCGGACGAGACGAACATCGACACGGCCCGCTCGACCTGGGCGGCCTTCGGCTCCTCCACGAAGGCCCTGGTGAACCAGGTGAACGTGCACGGCTACCAGGGGTCCGGTGGACGCCGGGACCTCCTCTACACGGACGTGGTGACGACGTCCGGCAAGAAGCTGTGGAACTCGGAGACGGGCGACAGCGACGGCACCGGTCTGACCCTGGCGTCGAACCTCTGCTACGACTTCCGCTGGCTGCACCCCACGGCCTGGGTCTACTGGCAGGTCATGGACCCGACGGCGGGCTGGGCGATGATCGCGTACAACCCGAGCACGCTCCAGCCGACGACGGTCCAGACGAAGCACTATGTGATGGCCCAGTTCAGCCGCCACATCCGCCCCGGCATGACCATCCTCAACACGGGGGTCAGCTACGCGGTGGCGGCGTACGACGCGAGCGCGAAGCGCCTGGTGATCGTGGCCGTGAACACCTCCACCTCGGCCCAGACCTTCACCTTCAACCTCGCCAACTTCACGACGGTGACGGGCGGTACCGGCGGCCTGGTCCCGCGCTGGAACACGGTGACGGGAGGCGGCGGCGACCTCTACACGGCCCGCTCGGACACGTATCTGAGCGGAAAGACGGTGGCGGTGCCGTTCGCGGCGGGGGCGGTGCAGACGTTGCAGGTGGACGGGGTGACGATCTGAGGGCCAGGCGCGGGGGCGAGCGCTGAGTCACTGGTGAGGGGAGGTGCAGGGCACGGTGCCTCCCCTCGCATCGACCGCTCCTCGGCTGCCCCTCTTCTTTGTCGGTCGTCGGCAGTACGGTGATCTCATGCGCCCCGACACGCCTGCGGAAAACGTCGACCACATCGCCGAAGCGGCCCGCCTGGAGCGGACCGCCGGCCTCTATCCCGAGGACGCCGAACACCTGCTCCTGCAGGCCTCGGCCCACTTGGAACTGGCCGGCGACCGCCCCGCCGCGACGGCCTTGTACGACCGTCTGCTCCAATCTCCCGACTCCGGCTCCCTGGAGAACCCCCATCTCGTCCGGGCCCTGAAGGCCTCGAACCTGTGGGAGTACGGCCACGAGGCGGAAGCCCGGGCGATCATCGACGGCGTCCGCGCCGAGGCCCCGCGCGACCCGGCCCCCTGGGTGATCGTCGCGGAGTCCCTGGAATCGCACGACGAGCTGGAGGCGGCCCAGGAGACGTTCACGGAAGCGGCCCGTCTGCTGGTCTCGGACGCGCAGGAACCCCCGTACTCGACGCATCCGTTGTTGTACGGCCGCCACCGCGTACGCCGGATGCTGGGCGTGCCCCACGACGAGTGGGACACCCTGGCGGACACGCTGCACTCGTCGTCGGTGTCGCTGGACGAGCTGCACGACCCGAAGCGGGTCTGGTCCCTCGGCTCGGACAACCCGGCGGAGCTGGAGGCGGAGATCTCGCGGCTGCGGGCGGAACTGGGCGCGTTCCGGGAGGCGCTGTCCCGTCCGTTCCCGGTGGCGGTACTGCACTGGCCGGCGGACGAACTGGCGGAGCTGGTGGAGGCGTACCCGGCCCTGGCGGAGGAGTACCCCTCGCACGAGGAGCACCTGGCGACGATAGAGGCCTCACTGAGGGAGCTCGCGGCCTCCGGCACGCCGAACCTGGGGATCGTCACGGGAACGGTGCCTTCCTACGAGGCCTTCGCGGCCTCGGAGGGGGCGTCTCCGGGGGAGGCGGAGCTGCTGCCGCAGTACGCGACGACGCTGGCGGCCCGGGGGAAGGCTGTGGGGTGGCCTCCTCAGCGGGGGGCTGTTTGTTGGTGTGGGTCGGGGGCGGCTTATGAGGGGTGCCACGGGCGGCTGTAGGTCGGTCTGACGGGGTGCTTCCCTCCCCTGTGGGGAAGCACCCCGTCCACCTCCCCTACGTCCAGGGATGATCAGGGAGTTTGGGGTTGATCTCCCACGCGTACCTTTCCTCGATCTTCGCCGGGTCGAAGTGGTACTTGGTGGTGAAGACGTCCCAGCTCACGATGTGGCGGTAGGAATCCACCGGCCAGGTCTCGTCCCAGATGTAGACAGCGTCGCTGTCGGCCGTCTTGGCCAACATCGAATTGGTCCAGCTGGTCTGGTTCAGCGGCTGAGGGACCTTCCCGCAGGACGACAGGTCAGCGGTGACGATGCCGTCCCAGCTCCCCCACAACTTGAAGTAGATGGTCGAGTTGGGGATGTAGTAGAGGAAGCCCTTCGGACCGACCAGGTGGACCCTGTCGCCGGTGGCGGGTGTCTTGAACCGCATTCCCTCCTCTGTCGGGCACGCTGCCACCGCCTCGGGTGCCGCCGTCGAGACGCCGGCGCTGGTCAGTGACAGGCCCAGTCCCAGGGCCAGGGCGAAGCACATACGCCGTAGTCGTTGAAGTCGTTTCACGAGTGAAGTCCCCTTCCAGTGACGCGAACACGGTGACTGTCAGCGACGCTGGCAGCGGGTTTCGGCGCCCGGCAAGGCATCACGGCCCGGTGGGACGCTGGGACACCGGGATGCCTGGTGACCTCGCGTTTCGGCCGGTCTGGCGGGACATCGGTGGGACGGCGTAATGGCGGCTCAGCCCAACGGCGTGACCGGGGACCGCACGCCGAGCCACTGCTCGGCGTCCCACGCCTCGAACCGCTCCACCTCGGTGAACCCCAGCTTCGCCGCGAGACGCATCGAACCGACGTTGGCGGTCTGGGTGGTGAGCACCACCGGCTCGCCGGGAAGTACGCCGGCGAGCCACCCGAGTGCCGCCGCGCACGCCTCGGCCGCGTACCCGGATCCCCACGCCGACGGCAGGAAGAGGTAGCCGAGATCGGCCTTCCCGGCGGCTGCCGGGCGGCGGTGCTCCGTCGCCCTCCTGAGCAGGATCTGGCCGATCATCGCTCCGTCGAGATCAACGACGAAGCTCCCGGGCCACTGCCCAGGCACCTCGGGCATCTCGCGTTCGAGCTCGTCACGCGACCGGGGGCCACCGAGGTAGGTGTGCACCTCCGGCGAGGCGTGCAGTTCGATGAACGCCGTACGGTCCCGGGCCTCGGACTCGCGGAGCACAAGCCGTTCGGTCTTTATCGGGGCAGGTGGCCAGGCGACGGTTCCGAGTCCGGTCATGGCGGACGAACCTATCGCACGCCTGTCGGGGCGGCGTCGGCTACGGCTGGTTCGGCGCACCCGGCCTCATCGCGTCCGAGACGGACTTGACTCCGCCGTGCGCGGTGAGGCCTCCGTCCACGGGGATCTCCACTCCGGTGATGAAGGAGGACGCGTCGGAAAGGAGGAAGACGACGAGGGGCGCGATGTCGTCGACGGTGCCGCTCCGCCCGAGCGGCGTCTCGCGGAACATCGCCTCCCGGAACGTCGGAGTGGCGGCCGCGGTCATCTCGGTCTCGATGTAGCCCGGGTGCACGGTGTTGACGCGGATGCCTCGCGGCCCCAACTCGGTCGCCGCGATCTTCGACACCCCGCGCAGGGCCCACTTGCTCGCGGTGTACGCCACGGGGTAGTACGCGGTGAGCGAGGCGGACGACCCGACGTTCACGATGGACGAGCCCGGCGGCATCAGCGGCGAGAGGTGCTGGATACCGAGCAGCGGCCCGACTGTGTTCACCGACTGCACGTACGCGAAGTCGTCGGGGCGTACGTCGCCGAGGCGGTCCCGCTGAATGACGCCGGCGTTGTTGACGAGGCCGTGGATGTCGCCGTAGGTGTCACGGAGTTCGGCGGCGAGGGCGGCCCAGTCGGCCTCGTCGGAGACGTCCAGCTTCCGGCAGTCTCCAACTCCGTCCGGGCGTACGTCGGTTGCGACGACCGTGGCTCCGGCCTGTGTAAGGGCTTGAGCTTCGGCGGCGCCCTGGCCTCGGGCGGCGCCGGTGATGACGACGACCTTGCCGGTGAGGGGGTGGGGGGATCGGCCGTCGCTTTGTGGGGTGCGCGTCATGGCGGACAAGGTAGCTGCCGGGGGTAAAGGGGAGACCGCCCTGGCGGGCTGGGGCTTATTTTTTGGTGAAGGTGCCGAGGCCGGTCGTGTCGAGGTTCTCGACCCGGGCCTTGTCGGCGCGTCCGTCGGACCCGACGCCGAAGGTCACGCCGGACAGCCCGACGGCGTTCTCGCCCGTGGTGCGGTAGCTGAAGGTGTCGCCGTCGTAGTGCCGCAGGGTGAACTTCTGTTTCTTCGGCCCCAGTTGTATGACGAGGTCGTCGCCCTGGGCGCTCACGGTCATCGGGCCGTAGAAGTCGTTGGCGTACGTTCCGGTGTAGGCACCGTTCGCCTTGGCCGGTGCGGGCCGTGGCGGAGGCTTGGTGTAGTCGGTCTCGGAGCGGTCGCCCGCCGCCGCCTGTTGGATGAGCGGGCCGATGAACGTCAGCCAGTCGACCGTGGGCCCGCCCGTCTGCGCGGTGTCGAGGAAGGTGGCGGCGATCGCCTCGGGTACGCCGACGGGCGCGCCGTTGGTGAGGACGACGATGCCGAGGTTCTCCGAGGGCAGCAGCGTGACGCTGGTGGCCGCGCCCAGCGCGAAGGCGCCGGAGTGGCCGAGTTTCAGCCTGCCCTGGTCGTCGTAGCCGACGTTCCAGCCGAGCCCGTAGAACCCGGTCCTGCCCGCCGGCGCGTGCGGCGGCTCGGAGACGATGTGCGGCAGGTGCGTCTCGTCCAGCGCGTCGGCGTCGACGACCTGCCGCCCCTCGAACTTGCCGTTGCCGAGCTGCAGGCGCAGCCACTTCGTCATGTCCCGGACGGTGGAGCTGGCCCCGCCCGCCGGGCTCTGGGCGTCGGCGTCCCGTACGAACTCGGCCTGCCAGGTGTCGCCCTCCTTCACATGGGTGACGGCCTTGTTCCCGGCCTTCTCGTAGTCGGCGAAGGAGGAGCTGGTGGAGTCCATGCCCAGCGGCCGGTACAGCTTGTCGGCGGACAGCTTCTCCCAGCTGGTGCCCGCCGCCCGCGCGACGGCGACCGCCGCTTCGGTCAGCCCGAAGTTGGTGTACGCGTAACTGGCGCGGAACGGATCCAGCGGTTCGTACCGCAGATGCCCCAGGATGTACGAGCGGTCGTAGCCGAGGTCCTCCAGGAGGTCCCCGGAGTGGTCGGGCAGCCCGCTGCGGTGCGAGAACAGGTCGGCGAGCGTGACATGGCGGGTGACCCAGGGGTCCTTGAGGGCGAAGCCGGGACTGTGCTCGACGACCGGGTCGTCCCAGCCGACGGTCTTCTCGCCCACGGCCGCGGCGACCACCGTCGAGGCGACCGGCTTGGAGACCGAGGCGAGCTGGAAGACGGTGTCGGGGCCGACCTTGCCCTCCGCGCCCACTTTTCGTTCGCCGAAGCCTTTCAGATACAGCACCTCGTCGTCATGGACCACGCCGACGGCGACCCCCGGCACACCGCTCCTGCGCATGGCGTCCCGTACCACTCCGTCGAGCCGGTCCACAGCTGCGTCGACCTTGGCCCGCGTGAGCCGTGGCGGCGGCTGGGCCGGCGGGACGGTGGGCAGGTGCGACGTCTGGGCGACCGCCTCGTGGATGGCGGCGGAGGAGGTGTCGGCGGGGCCCGTGCAGCCGCCGCAGGCCAGGGCCGCGATCAGGCCCAGGCCCGCAGCGGAGCGAAGGCGCCGGGTGTGCGCCTGGTCGAGGCGAGACATGTTTTCCAGTGAAGGCCCTGCCCCGACGCCTGTCGCATCGGCGAGCCATTCGGGGGACCCGCCGCCTACCGCACCACCCGGTTACGGAGCCGGATGGCGTCCTACTGCAGATCGATCTGGAACACCTTGTCCGCGCCGTCCGGCTCGCCTCCGTTGTTGTCGGCGTTGGTGGTGGCCAGCCACAGGGAGTTCCTGCCGGGGAGCTTCTCCACCGTGCGCAGTCGGCCGTACTGGGTGGTGTAGTACGCGGTGGGGGTGCCGGCGCTGGTGCCGCTGACCGGGATGCGCCACAGCCGCTCGCCGCGCAGCGCCGCCATGTACAGGGCTCCGTCGGCGTACGCGACCGCGCTCGGGGATGCCTCGCTGACGGTCCACTGCCGCTTGGGGTTCGTCATGCCGGAGGTGGAGCAGGTTCCCTCGCAGGTCGGCCAGCCGTAGTTCTTGCCGGACTCGATCAGGTTCAGCTCGTCGTACTGGCTGTTGCCGAACTCGGCTTCCCAGAGCCTGCCTTGGGCGTCCCAGGTGATGCCCTGGGGGTTGCGGTGGCCGAGGGAGTAAACGAGGGTGCCGAACGGGTTGCCGGGTGCGGCCTTGCCGTCCTTCGTCATCCGCAGGATCTTCCCGTTGAGGGAGTTCCGGTCCTGGGCGAGGCTGCTGTTCTGCGCGTCACCCGTGGTGGCGTAGAGGTGGCCGTCCGGGCCGAACTTGATGCGACCGCCGTTGTGGTACTTGCTCTTGGCGATGCCGGTGACGAGGACCGTGTAGCCGCCGAGCGAGGTGCCGTCGTACGTCATCCGGACGATGCGGTTGTCGGAGGCCGCCGAGTGCATGAGGTAGACGTAGTGGTCGCTGTTCCAGTTCGGTGAGACCGCGACGCCGAGGAGGCCGCCCTCGCCGCTGGTGGTCACGACATTGGGCACCTTGCCGATCTCGGTCCTCGTGCCCGCCTGGGTGAGCTTGAAGAGCTTGAAGGAGTCCCGTTCGGTGACGAGCGCCGACCCGTCGGGCAGCCAGCTCAGGCCCCAGGGAACGGTCCAGCCGGACGAGACGGTTCGGATGGCCGACGGGACCGAGGCGGTGCCGCTGTCGGCACCGAGGAGACCGGTGGTGAGGGCGGCCACGGCAGCGGCCGTCGCGATGGTTCGGAATGCGCGCATGGGCGAACTCCTCGCTGTGGGGGGTGTCAGGAAGCCCTCCGGAAGGTAGGAGGTATGCGGCCGAGGGTCAAGGGCGGTTAAAGCCAAAGGTTCATACCTTCACCTGTCGAATCACTCTGCCATTGCCCTCTCAACAGTGGTTTTACTGACAGACCCGACAGTGGCCGACCTTGAGGTTCGCATTTTCAGCCAACTAGAGATCGGATCACTTTGCCGCCGACCCATTGACCCGGCTGGCAGATGCTGGCGATGCTGCACCACAGGTTCCCCCCTCGGAAGGCAGGTACGGCACATGACCGAATCCGTACAGCAGCAGGTCGACGAAGAGGCGCAGAGCTGGCAGACCCCCGACTACGCGGTCGTCGAGACCGCGCTGGAGGTCACCGCGTATTTCCTGAGCGACCGTTAGTCCGCCGCCGTGCTGCTGCACGTGCTCGGCAGCGCGGCGGGCGGTGGCGTACCCCAGTGGAACTGTGCGTGTCCCGGTTGCTCCGGGGCACGTGCACACCCGCACTGGCGCCGCCGCCACGCCTCTCTCGCCGTACAGGCGTCCGACGACCACTGGTATCTCATCAACGCCACCCCCGACATCGGCGACCAGATCGAGGACTGCCCGGCCCTGCGGCCCGGTCCCGGTTCGCGGCGGACCCCGATCGCCGGGCTGATCCTGACCGACGCCGAACTCGACCACACCCTCGGCATCGCCCGGCTGCGCGAAGCCGGCGCCGGCGGACTGGAGTTGCTCGCCACCGACCCCGTACGCGAGGCACTGCTCACCGGGCTGCGCCTGGAGGCCGTCCTCGGCCCGTACACCCCCCTCGCCTGGCGCGAACTGTCCCCGGAGCGGCCCGTACCGCTCACCGAGGACTCGCCCCTCACGATCAGCGCGATCCCCGTCTCCGCCAAACGCCCCCGTTACGCGGCCGAGTTGCCCGTACCCGACGGGGACTCCTGGGTCGTGGCCCTGCTTCTCACCGATCGCGCCAGCGGGGCGACGGTCGTCTACGCCCCCGCGCTGGCCGTCTGGCCCGACGCTCTGCAGGCCGCTGCCGGGCAAGCCGACTGCGTGATCGTCGACGGCACGTTCTGGGACGACGAGGAGCCCCGGCGCACGGGCATCTCCACCCGCACCGCGACCGGTATGGGGCACCTCCCGATCGACGGTCCTGGCGGCACCGCCGAGCGCCTGGCGCCCCTGCGCGCCCGCTGTCTCTACACCCATCTCAACAACACCAATCCCCTCGTCGATCCGAACGCACCGCAGTACAAGCAGCTGGCCGACCGGGGCATCGAGGTGGCCGGAGACGGAATGGTGATCCAACTGTGAGCACAGGTGTCGACACGAGTACCGGTACGGCCTTCGAGGAGCGGCACTTCGAGGACCGGCTCAGGGCCGTGGCCCGCGACCACTACCACGACCGCCACCCCTTCAACGTACGTATGCACCAAGGGGAGTTGACCCCTGACGAGCTGCGCCGCTGGATCCTCAACCGGTTCCACTACCAGCGGCACATCCCCGTCAAGGACGCCCTGGTCCTGGCCAAGCTGGGCACCCCGCAACTGCGCCGGATGTGGCTGCGGCGGATCGAGGAGCACGACGGCCGGGGCGAGGGCGATGGCGGCATCGAGCGGTGGCTGCGGCTGGGCGAGGCCGCCGGGCTCGACCGGTCGGAGCTGCTGTCCGGCGAGGGAGTGCTGCCCGGCGTACGGCTGGCGGTGGACGGATACGTCAACTTCTGCCGGCTCCGCTCCCCGCTGGAGGCCGTCGCGGCGTCCCTCACCGAGTTGTCCGCGCCGGGCATCATGCGCACGCGTGTCGCCGCGTTCGAGCGTCACTACCGGTGGATCGACGCCGATGGGCTCGCGTACTTCCGGACTCGCGAGACCCAGGGCCGGCAGGACAGCGGCGAGGCACTGGGCCTCGTCCTGGACTGGGCCCGCACCGAGGCCGACCAGGAGCGTGCCGTGGCGGCCCTCGCCTTCAAGTGCGACGTGCTGTGGTCGCTGCTCGACGCGATCGACCACGGTGAGCGGAAGGAGGGCGAATGACGGTGGCTGTGGCTGTGACTGGGGCTGGGACCGGGTGGCGGCCGGCGCTGGCGCGCTCGGTGGTGCTCCGCCACGACCGGGTGCGCCAGGCGGACCTGCTGGTCCTGCCGGAGCGGGTGGTGGTCCTCAGCGGCCGGGCGGCGGACATCCTGCGGCTGTGCGACGGCCGACGGCACGTGGACGAGATCGTCGAGGAGCTGGCGGCCCGATTCCCCGGCGCCCCCGTGGCGGCCGAGGTCCCCCGGTTCCTCGACCGCGTACGCGAGGAGGGCTGGCTGAGATGACAAGTCCTCCTCCGGATACGGCTCCGCCGCCTCCCTGGGCCCTGCTGGCCGAACTCACCCACGCCTGCCCGCTGCACTGCCCCTACTGCTCCAACCCCCTGGAACTCACGCGCCGTTCACACGAACTCTCCGCCGAGGAATGGGCCGACGTGTTCCGGCAGGCGGCGGACCTCGGCGTCGTAACCACGCATCTCTCCGGTGGCGAGCCGCTGCTCCGCCGCGATCTCACGGCTGTCGTCGCTGCCGCCGAGGGAGCCGGGATCTACACCCAACTGGTCACCAGTGGCGTCGGGTTGAGCGCGGTGCGGATGTCCGCGCTCGTGTCCGCCGGACTGCGCAGCGTGCAGTTGTCGGTGCAGCACGCGGATCCGGTGGCGTCCGACCGGATCGGCGGTCACCGGTCGTTCGGAGCGAAGGAACGGGCCGCCGCTCTCGTACGGGACGCGGGTCTGCCGCTGGGCCTCAACATCGTCCTGCACCGCGACAACCTCGACGCCGTCGACGACATCGTGGACCTGGGTGTGGCCTGGGGTGCCGAGCGGATCGAGCTGGCCAACGTCCAGTTTCACGGATGGGCCCTGCGCAACCGCACCGCGCTGCTGCCCACCCGCGACCAGCTGTCCCGCGCCCGGGAGGCGGTCGAGCGCCGGCGGGAGCAACTGGCGGGCACCACCGAGCTGGTGTGGGTCATGCCGGACCACTTCGACGGGGTGCCGAAGCCGTGCATGGGCGGCTGGGGTGCGGTGTCGCTGACGGTCGCCCCGGACGGCGCCGTCCTGCCGTGCCCCGCGTCCCGGGACCTGCTGGGCCCGGACGACGTACCGAACGTACGCGACCGGTCCCTGGAGTGGATCTGGACCAGTTCCCCGGCCTTCGAGCGTTATCGCGGCACCGAGTGGAAGGTGACCGGACCCTGCGGTGGCTGTCCCCGCCGCGAGATCGACTTCGGCGGCTGCCGCTGTCAGGCCCACGCGCTCACCGGTGACGCCGCCCGCACCGACCCCGCCTGCTCGCTCTCCCCCGACCACGCTCTCGTACGCACCATGTCGCGGACGCCGAGCACGGACGCCGCGTCCGCCGACGCCCCGCGCTACGTCTACCGCGGCCTCGATCGCCACCACACGGAAGTCACGAGGGGTGCCAAGCGATGACCAGAACGCACCACAGAACACACCACAGACCAGACCGCGGACGAGTACGGACCGCCGCCGGCACCCTCGCCCTGTTGCTCGCCGCCAGTGCCTGCAGCTCGGGCTCCGGTTCCCAGGACTCGGCCGACGACCCCATCGTCATCGGCGTCTCCTTACCGCTCACCGGCGACTTCTCCGAACCCGGCAAGGGCGTCGAACGGGGCTACAAGGCCTGGGCGAAGATCGTCAACGACAAGGGCGGACTGCTGGGCCGCGAGGTCGAGTTGAAGATCCTCGACGACCAGTCCAACGCCGACCGCGTCGTCTCCGACTACGAGCAGCTCATCGGCAGGGACGAGGTCGACCTGCTCTTCGGGCCGTTCTCCACCCGGCTCGTCGTCCCGTCCGCGCGGCTGGCCGAGGAGTACGGGATGCTCTTCGTCGAACCGGCGGGTGCGGCCCCGGAGGTCTTCGAACAGGGCTTCAAGAACCTCTTCTACGCCGCCCCGGCCGTCGCCGACGACCACTACAACCTCCTGGCCGACCACATCCTGGCCATGCCGGAGAGCGAGCGTCCCAAGACGGTCGCGTACGCCGCCATGGACGACCCCTTCGCCCAGGGAACCGCGTACGGGCTGAAGGAGAAGCTGGAGAAGGGCGGCGTCAGGACCGTCGCCGACGAGGTCTACCCACCCAACACCACCGACTTCGGCGGCATCGCCGCCCAGATCGCCGACTCGAAGGCCGACATGGTGGTGGGCGGCAGCCAGTACCAGGACGGTGTCAACCTGATCGTCGCCCTCCAACAGCTCGACTACCAGCCGAAGTTGGCCGCCTTCTCCACCGCGCCGACCGAGCCGGAGTTCGCCAAGGCCATCGGCAACAAGACCGAGGGCATTCTCGCGCCCACCGGCTACACCCAGAAGGCCGACTACCCGTCCAACAAGGAGTTCGTCGAGAAGTACACCGCACAGTTCGGCAAGGCTCCGGAGGAGGACGAGGCCAACGCCTACACGACCGGTCAGGTGGTGGCCGCCGCCGTCGAGGCCGCCCAGTGCGCCTCCCAGGACCCGGACTGCCAGAGCAAGCTGGTGGAGTGGCTCCGCGGCAATCAAGTGGACACCGTCGTGGGCCCGTTGAAGTGGGACGACAAGGGCCGGCCGCAGAGCGCGCACATGATCCAGCAGTGGGTCGGCGGCGAGATCCAGATCGTGCTCCCCGAGGCGCAGAAGGAAGCCGGTCTGGTCTATCCGAAGCCGGAGTGGTGAGGCCGGCGTGCCCTCCGCGAGCCTCGTCTTCCAGAGCCTGGTCCTAGGCGTGCTGCTGGGTGGGCTGTACGCCCTCCTGGCGGCGGGCCTCACCCTCTACTTCGGCGTGATGCGCGTCGTGATGATCGCCCACTCCGCCTTCCTGATCCTCGCCGCCTACCTCGCCTGGTTCGCGCACCGGGAGACCGGCGTCGATCCTCTCCTCACCCTGGTCGTCACCGTGCCCCTGTTCTTCGCCGCGGGCGTCGCCATGCAACGGCTGCTCCTGACCCGGCTCCGCCCGGCGACGCTCACCATGATGTCCGTGCTGCTCACGTTCGCGGTGGCGCTGGTCATCGAGGGGCTGCTCGGGTACGCGTTCAGCGGCACCCAGCGCCGGATCCGGCTCGGTTACAGCTCCGCGAGCATCGAGTTCCTCGGGGCCCGCGTGGCGGTGGTGAAGCTGATCGCCTTCGGCATGGCCGCACTCGCCCTGCTCGGCCTCTACCTCCTCATGAAGCACAGCCGGTTCGGCCAGGCGCTGCGCGCCACCATCCAACACCCGGACGCCGCGCGGCTGTTGGGCATCGACACCGACCGGATCGCCGGTTACGGGTTCGGTCTCGGCCTCGCCACGGCGGCCGTCGGCGGCACGGCACTCGCCCTCGACACCACCATCTACCCCTCGCTGCACTGGCACTGGATCGGCCCGCTGATGGCCATCATCGTCGTCGGCGGACTCGGCAGCGTGCCGGGCGCCGCCATCGCCGCCATGACGCTGGGCATCCTCCAGAGCCTGCTGCAACTCGAACTGTCCACCACCTGGGCGCAGACCGTCTTCTACGTCGCGCTCTTCGCCACGCTGGCCGTGAGGCCGCAGGGATTCTTCGGGGGGCGGCTTGCGCAACGGTTCTGATTCTTCTGACTTCAGGTCCAGACTCGTCCATCCCCGGTACGTCCATATCGGCGTCCTGCTCCTGGCAGCCGCACTAGCGCTCTCCTTCCCGTCCATGGCCCCGAGCCCCTACGAGATCACCGTCGGCATCGCCATCCTCAACTACGCGGTGCTGTCCACCTCCTGGAACTTCGTCGGCGGCTTCACGGGCTATGTCTCCCTGGGACATGGGGCGTTCGCCGGACTCGGGGCGTACGGCACCGGACTGCTGGTCGCCAAGGGCGAACTCCCGCCCTTCGCCGCGCTGTTCGTGGCCGCCGTGCTGGTGGCGACACTCGCCGTCCCGGTCGGCTACGCCGCCCTGCGCGTACGCGGTGCCTCCTTCGTCATCGTCTCCATCGCCCTCGTCCTCATCCTGCTGCTGGTCTTCCAGAGCTGGGCCTCCCTCACCGGCGGCTCTCGCGGCCTGGTCGTACCACGGCCCTTCCCCGGCATGCTGCGTGCCGACCACCACCGCACCTTCTACTTCCTCTTCCTGGCACTGCTCGCGCTGGCCCTGCTGGTCTGGTGGGTCATCGACCGGTCGCGGTTCGGCATGGGCCTGAAGGCGATCCGCGAGGACGAGGACAAGGCGCAGTCGCTCGGCATCCCCACGTTCACGTACAAGCTGGTGGTCTTCGTCGTCTCCGCCGCCTTCACCTCGCTGGCCGGCGGGTTGTACGCCCTGTGGTTCGGCGACCTCGACCCGGTCTTCCAGTTCTCCATCCTCAGCGGGTCGTACATGGTGCTGATGGCCCTGCTCGGTGGCGTACGCCAGTTGTACGGGCCGCTGCTGGGCGCGCTGATCGTCGGGTACGCCCTGGAGTACTCCAAGGTCGAGTACGGGGACACACCTCTGCATCTGGTCGTGGCGGGGCTGCTCCTCGGCGTCGTCGTGACGTTCATGCCGGACGGCGTCATCCCGGCCGCCGGCGCCCTGCTCGGCCGGTTCCGCCGGACCGGCGACGCCTCCATACGGGAGGTGACCGCGGCCGAACTGCGGGAGCGGGGCGGGGAGTTCGACGGTGGCGACGCGACGGAGGTGAGGGACAGTGAACGAAGCGGCACCTGACGGGGCACCCGAGGTGGAGCCCGACGCGGAGCCCGAGCCGAGCCTCGCGACCACCGGGCTCACCAAGGCCTTCGGCGGAGTCACCGCACTCGACTCGGCCACCGTGACCTTCCACCACGGCAAGGTCAACGCCCTGATCGGGCCCAACGGTTCGGGAAAGACGACCTTCTTCAACTGTGTCACCGGGATGATCCGCCCGGACTCCGGTCGCGTCACGTACCGAGGACGCGACCTCACGGGCAGCCCCCCGCACCGGATCGCCCGCGCCGGCATCGGGCGTTCCTTCCAGCTCTGCCGGGTCTTCCCCCGGATGACGGTGCTGGACAACCTCCTGGCCGCCGTCCGACCGCGCGGTCTCACCGGACAGCTCGGGCGCTCGGGCACGCGTGCGGAGACCGAGCGGGCCCGTTACTGGCTGACCCGGATGGGCATCGAGCACCTGGAGCAGGCCGAGGCCCGCCAACTCTCCTGGGGGCAGCAGAAGTTGCTGGAGCTGGCGGGCGTACTGACGAGCGAGCCGGAGCTGATCCTGCTGGACGAGCCGGCGGGCGGCGTCAACCCGGCGCTCATCGACCGCATCGGCGACCTGGTGCGCGAACTCAACGCCGAGGGACGGACGTTCCTGATCGTCGAGCACAACATGGACATGGTCATGAGCCTCAGTGACCACGTCGTCGTGTTCGACCGCGGCCGGCCCATCGCCCAGGGCCCGCCCTCACTGATCCAGTCCGACGAACGAGTACTCGGGGCATACCTTGGCGTCTGACTCGCACACCGACCCGGGCTCGGGCTCCGGCACCGACCCGGGCTCGGGGTTCCTTCTCGAACTCGACGACATCCGCGCCGGATACGGCCGGGCGGCACTGGTCCTGCGCGGGCTGACGGTCCACGTACCGGCCGGGGCGATCGTCTGCCTCGTAGGACCCAACGGGGCAGGAAAGTCCACCGTGTTGAAGGTGGCCAGCGGTCTCCTCACCCCGCGCTCGGGCCGGATCCTCGTGGACGGCGAGGACGTCACCGGTCGTGGACCGCAGCAGATGCTGGCGGCCGGGGTCGCCCATGTCCTCCAAGGCCACAGCGTGTTCAGGGAGATGACGGTCGCCGAGAACGTCCTGCTCGGCGGCTACACCCTGCGGGACAAGGCACTCGTCGCCGAACGGGCCGACTTCGTACGGGAGTTGTTCCCGGTCGTGGCCGAACGGTGGACGAGCCTGGCCGGGCTGCTCTCCGGCGGGCAGCAGAAGCAGGTGGAGTTCGCGCGTTCGCTGATGGTCGAGCCCCGGGTCGTGCTCCTCGACGAGCCGTCGATGGGGCTCGATCCCAAGGCGACCGGGGTGGTCTTCGAGCAGATCGTCCGGATGCGGGACGCGGGGACCGCCGTCCTGCTGGTCGAACAGAACGCGCGGCGCGCCCTGGAGGCCGCCGACACCGGCTGTGTCCTCGATCTCGGCCGGGTCCATATCGCGGGCCCGGCACGGGAGTTGCTGGCCGACCCGCAGCTCGGCGAGCTGTATCTGGGCGGTCGGCCCGCACGCCGATGAGTCCGACGACTCCGGTGGCTCCGATGACTCCAAGGAGACCGTTCATGCGCAGCAGACGGAACACGCTCGTGGCAGCAGTCGCCGCACTGCTGACCGCCCTGGCCACCACAGCAGCGGCACCCTCAGGAACAGGAACAGGGATGGGAGTGGGGGCAGGCCCCGTACTCCCCTCCCTCCGCCCCCACCTGGCGGCGTACTACGACTTCGAGCACCCGGTCCGCGGCAACCCGGCGCGCGAACGTGACCTGGGCTTCTCCCGTACCGACATCGACCTGGTCGGTGGCGGGGCACGGATGCGCACGTACGACGGAGCGCACCGGGGCAGCCGGACCTCGCTCCAGGTACGGCAGGTCACCCCGGACGCGAAGGGCAACGACGACTGGAAGGCAGGGGTGTACGGGCCGTCCGGCGTGCCGACGCTCCGGGCGTTCAACGCGGTCGAGGGGATGACGGTGATGGGCTGGTTCAAGATGACCGGCCCGAACCCGGCCCTCAACAGCAACACGGCCGCCCCGGACGACCGTTACGGCGCCGTGGGCCTGGCCGGAGTGCTGTCGGGGGACTCCGACGGCCACGCGGTGCGGGGCCTGCTGGAGATCATCGAGGTGAACGGCGAGTTGAGGCTCGTAGCCCTCGGCCGGCGCGTGGACGGGTCGGCTTCGCAGACCTTCGCCGCCTCGCAGGACTGGCGCACCCTGCTGCCGGTCGGCGAGTGGGTCTTCCTGGCCGCCACCTTCGACTTCGACACGGGAGCGATGGCGCTGTACCGCAACGGCCGGCCGCTGGACGGCTCCTACACCGTCCCCGGCGACCCCTGGGACCTCGCGGGCCCGGGCCCGCACCGCGCCTCACCGACCGACCCCCGGGGCATCAAGATCGGCGGCAGCTTCCCGCAGAACACCGTCGAACGCAATCCCTGCGACTGCCGCATGGACAGCCTGATGTTCCTGGACAGCGCGGTGGGCGGCGACCGGATACGGGCCCAGTACCGCCTGATGGCCGCCCACTGACGACCCCGTCGACAGCCCACTGAAGACCCACGTCGACAAAGGAGTGACGTTCACATGGCCGCATCCCCTGGCATCAGACCCCGAGCCCATCCGCTGCTGATCCCCCTGATCCCCTTGGTAGTCCTCGCCCTGTTGCTGTCGGCCCTCGTCGCCCTCCCCGGCACAGCGCTCGCGGCGGCTGCCGACCCCCTCACCGACCCCATCCCCGAGCGGCCCGCCGCCTCCGGCATCGGACTGACCGTGGAGGAGTACGCCGCCTTCCCGAAGACCGATCCGCCGCCCGGCCCGGTCACCGACCCCCGGCTGATGCGGCAGGCCCGCATCAACTACCTCAGCGAACTCCCCGACCGCTCGGGCCGAAAGGCAGTACCCGACCTCAACGGCAAGCTCTACTTGGTCCGGGACGGCAGCAGCCCCCACCTCTACCTGGACATCGCCGCCACCTTCTCCCCCGCGTTCTTCGCCAGCCGGGGCCTGGGCCAGGGCTTCGGTTTCGTCACCTTCGACCCCGACTTCCGCCGCAACGGCCGCTTCTACACCGTGCACACCGAACTGGCCTCCGCCACCACGGCCGTACCCGACTACCGGCAGCAGGCGTCCACCGTCTACCACGGCATCGTCACCGAGTGGACCGCCACCGACCCCTCGGCGGACACCTTCAGCGGCACCCGCCGCGAAATCCTCCGCATCGGTTTCACGGGCACGATCCACGGCATCCAGCAGATCGACTTCAACCCGACGGCCCGGCCCCACGACCCCGACCGCGGTCTGCTCTACCTGGCCGTGGGCGACGGCGGCCAGGGCGTAAGGAACACCGAGCCGCAGAGCCTCTCCCTCCCCCACGGCAAGATCCTGCGCATAGACCCGCGCGGCACGAACAGCACCAACGGCAAGTACGGAATCCCGGCGGACAACCCGTTCACCGCCACTCCCGGAGCGCTGGGCGAGATCTACGCGTACGGCCTGCGCGACCCGCACCGCTTCAGCTGGGATCCGGCGGGCAGCCACCGTATGTACGTCGGCAACATCGGCCAGCACGCCGTCGAGTCGGTCTACGAGGTGCGCGCGGGCGACAACTTCGGCTGGAGCGAACGCGAAGGCCCGTTCGTCTTCGACAAGACGGCCACCGACCCCTGCGACCAGATCCTCCCGCTCCCCGAGGACGACGAGAAGTACGGCTACGTCTACCCCGTGGTCGCCTACGACCACGACCCGCCCGCCGACTGGAACTGCACGTCTGACGTCGGCCGCGCCCTCGTAGGCGGCTTCGTCTACCGGGGCAGCGACCTCCCCGCCCTGCGCGGCAAATACATCTTCGGAGACATCGTCGACGGACGTCTGCTCTTCGCCGACACCAAGGACATGCGGCGCGGCAGCGGGCAACTGGCGCAGCTGTACGACCTGATGCTGTACGACACGAGCGGCAAGCGCGTCACGATGCGGGACCTGGCCCAGGACCTCCGGGTGGACCTGCACTTCGGCCGGGACGCGGCCGGCGAGCTGTACCTCCTCTCCAAGGCCAACGGCAAGATCTGGAAGATCACCGGCACGCGGTCATTCGCCGCCTGCGACACCACCGGCTCCCGGCTCACCCATGTCATGGACGGCCGGAACTGGGCTCCCGTCACCCCGTCCAAGTGGCGCTTCCCGGGCCGCGAGGCCGTTCTCGCGGAGGCCGGGGTCCAGCGCCCGGGCCCGCGCCGCCCGTACGAGTACGCGGTACTGACGGCGGGCCCGGCGGCGTACGGCGACGTACGGATCGACGCGGAGGTCCGCATCGACACCCCGGTCGAGACGACCAACCGGGACGTGATCATCGTCTTCGACTACCAGTCGGACACGAAGTTCTCCTACGCCCACCTGTCCCAGGACAACACGATCTACCCGCACAACGGCATCTTCGTGGTCGACGACGCCGACCGCCTGCGCATCGACGACCAGTGGAACGGCACGACGGGCGCCCCGCCGGCCATCACCGACACCGCCTGGCACAAGGTACGGGTGGTGCGCTGCGCGGGCACGGGCGAGATCGCGGTCTACGTCGACGGCTCGAAACGGCCACTGATGACGGCCGTGGACACGACGCTCGCCTCCGGGAGGGTGGGCTTCGGGTCGTTCGACAACACGGGACGGCTTAGGGGGTTGAGGGTTTCGTCTCCGTGAGTTCGTCTCCGTGAGGGTGCGCTGGGGGTGTGGGCAACTCCTCGCCCCCAGCGGCCGGCCTGGCCCTCACCCCGCCGCCGCGCACGTCGGCATCTGATCAACTGGCGTTGATGCATCAATCTGGCTTGATGTATCTTCGATGTATGGGATCTCGCTCCTGGGACTCCGCCACAGCGCCACCCGAGTTCGTCCGGCTGGCCGCGCATCCGCTGCGCTGGCGACTGCTGACGGAACTCGCCGACGGCGACTATCGGGTCCGTGAACTGGTGGAACGTGTCGGGGAGCCGCAGAACCTGGTCTCGTACCACCTGCGGCTGCTGCGCGACGGCGGTCTGGTCACGGCCCGGCGCAGCAGCTTCGACGGCCGGGACAGCTACTACCACCTCGACCTGGAGCGTTGCGCTGAAGCGCTGGCGGCCAGCGGTGCCGCCCTGCACCCGGCGTTGCGCCAGGCCCCCTCACCGCCGCGGCATCCGGTCGCCCGGGAGCGATCCCCCCAGGTTGCGGTGCTCTTCGTGTGCACCGGTAACAGCGCCCGCTCGCCGATCGCCGAAGCCCTACTGCGCCACCACACCGCCGGCCGCGTGACTGCGGCCAGTGCCGGCACCCGCCCCAAGCCCTACCTGCACCCGCATGCCGTCCGGGTGCTGCGCGAGTCGTTCGGCATCGACCTCTCCGGTCGGCACACCCAGCACGTGGACGACCTGGTCGGCCGCCGCTTCGACCACGTGATCACCTTGTGCGACAAGGCTCGCGAGGTCTGCCCGGAGTTCGGCCCGCGGCGGGTCCACTGGAGCATGGCCGACCCGGGCGCAGCAGGTGACACCGGCCAGGCCGACTACACGGCCTTTCAGCACGCGGCGGCAGACATAGACATCCGTATAAGGCACTTGATGCCGGTCCTGAACACCTCCGAGACCGTTGCGAGGTCCGAGCCATGACCACTCACGACGAATACGCCAGCGTCCGCTACCTCGTCGATGACGTGCAGGCCGCCACCGACTTCTACACCACCCACCTCGGGTTCACGCTGAACTTCAGCGCCGCCCCTGCCTTCGCCGACGTGGTCCGTGGCCGGCTGCGGCTGCTGCTGTCGGGCCCGGCGAGCTCGGGCGCCCGGGCCACCCCGAAGGAGGCCGCCGTCGCGGGCGGCAATCGCATCCACCTCACCTTCGACGACCTCGATGCCGAGATCGCTCGGCTGCGCAGCGCGGGTCTCTCCTTCCGCAGTGAGGTCGTCTCCGGTCCCGGCGGACGCCAGATCCTGCTGGCCGACCCGGCAGGCAACCTCATCGAGCTGTTCCAGCCCGCCGACCGGGCCACCGCACCGCCCGGCCCTGACCAGGCGCGGCGCTGACCGCTCCCTCACCCGCGCTCCCTCACCCGCAGTACCGCGGCGGGCTGCGGGCCTGCCGCACTCGCGGTGCGCGGTGGCGCGTCGCCGGGTTCATCCGTGTCGTCCGATCCAGGTGTTGCCCGTCCCCGCCACCGCGAAGGCCAGGTGGGCGGGGGCCGGGGCCGGGGCGTCATCGGGAGCGGCTCTGCCGTCGTCGTCCGCCGGGATGGCCAGTGCGTCGGGCAGGCATTCGATCCGGACCGTCGCGGTGCTGGCACAGGTGTGCCGGGCGGTGTTGGCCGGCGCCGTAGGCCTCGCCGACTTCACCCGGTGTGGGCCTGGCACAGGACAGCGCCGACTTCAGCGAGTTGCCGCTGCGAGACATCGGCGGTCCGGATCGCCAGGGACCGGTGGAAGGCTCCGTACCACTGGCGCGGCTCGACCGGTCAGGTCTCACCCGAGGGGCACCCGATCCGGCGCATCCGGCCTCATCGCGTCCGAGACGGACTTGACCCCGCCATGGGCGCTGAGCCCTCCGTCCACGGGAATCTCCACTCCGGTGATGAAGGAGAACGCGTCGGAGAGAAGAAAGACAACGAGGGGCGCGATGTCGTCGACGGTGCCGCTCCGCCCGAGCCGCGTCTCCCGGAACATCGCGTCCCGGAAGGCAGGGGTGGCGGCCGCGGTCATCTCGGTCTCGATGTAGCCCGGATGCACGGTGTTCACGCGGATGCCTCGCGGCCCCAACTCCGTTGCCGCGGTCTTCGATACACCGCGCAAGGCCCACTTGCTGGCGGTGTACACCACCGGGTAGTAGGCGGTGAGCGCGGCGGACGACCCGATGTTGACTATGGACGAGCCAGGTGGCATCAGCGGCGAGAGGTGCTGGATACCAAGGAGCGGCCCGACGGTGTTCACCGACTGCGCGTAGGCGAAGTCGTCGGGGCGTACGTCGCCGAGGCGGTCCCGCTGGATGACGCCGGCGTTGTTGACGAGGCCGTGGATGTGGCCGTAGGTGTCACGGAGTTCGGCGGCGAGGGCGGCCCAGTCGTCTTCGTCAGAGACGTCCAGCTTGCGGCAGTCTCCAACTCCGTCCGGGCGTACGTCGGTTGCGATGACCTGGGCTCCGGCACGGGCGAGGGCCTCGGCCTCGGCCTCGGCGGCGCCCTGGCCTCGGGCGGCGCCGGTGATAACGACGACCTTGCCGGTGAGGGGGTGGGGGGACTGGTCGTCGCTGTGGGGGGCGCGTCATGGCGGACAAGGTAGCGGCCGGGGGTAAGAGAGCGACACGCGTGCCGTCGAACCTCGACGGTTGCGAGTCCATGTCGCCGAAGGTCCTCGACACCGGACCAGTGCGACGGAGAAAAACACTGGTCGAGCGGCTTCGCCCAGGTCAGGATGCGGCTATGCGTTTCGCCAACGAGGACCCAGAGTTGCTCGCTCTTGTCCACCGCTACGTCACGCCCGGCAGGCGCTATCTCAAGCTCGGCGGCCCTCTCTCGCGTATGACCGAGCCTGAACGCGCCAAGTTCACACGGGAGCTCGGCGAGGCCGCCGGCGACATCACGCCCAGCGAGCTGGGCATCCTGCTCGAAGGCACGTGGCGCGAACGCAAAACCGCGGCCTGGCTCATCGCCGTCGCCCGTAGAACCGAGTTCCGCGCACGCCTCGGCGAAATGCTGCTTGCCAGCGAGGTCTGCTTCGCAGGCTCGGCCTACTGCGTCACCTTCGCCACGTTCGCGACTCCCGCCGACGCGGATCTGCTTGCTGCCTACCTCGATCGCTACCTCCGACGCCCCGACCTCTACTACGACCAGCCGGCCGCCATGGGCGCGCTCCTCCACCTCGACGCCAGGCTCCGTACCGATCGAGCAGCCCGATTCCTGACGGCGGACGGCCTCTGGCACCAGTGGATCGACGGCCCGCCCCACAAGAAGCACCACAGCACGCCGGACGACTATCGCGAGAGCATCAGCCGGTTCTGCGTCGTCGCCGATGAGAGCGCCGAGCACCTCCTGGCAAGGAATCGAGTGGTGCACGCGGCACGAGCGAGGCCGTGACCGACTTCTGGTTCGGGTCGCAGCCTCGCTCGTGCGCCTCGCTCGTGCAGAGGTTACTGCTGTCGCGGTCAGCCGACGGAGACAGCCCCAGCGGGGTCTGTCGCGTCCGCGACCGCGGAGGGCGGCGTGTTCTTGGGGCCGCGGAGGGCGACGTAGACGAACAGGGCGCCCATGATGACGGTGCCTGCCCACATGGCCTGCTGCCAGCCGTCGACGAATGACTGCCGCGCCGCGTGGAGCACGTCCGGTGCGTGTGGTCCGGTGCTGCCCGCCACCTCAACGGCGTTGGCGACGCCTTCCCGGGCGGTGTCCGCGGCGTCTTGGGGGATGCCGTGCAGCTTGTCGTCGATGGCGTTGCGGTAGCCGGCGGACACGAGTGCGCCGAGCAGGGCGACGCCGAGCGCGGTGCCGAATTCGCGGGTGACGTCGTTGAGGGCGGAGGCGACCCCCTGCTTCTCGCCCGGCAGGGCGGCGGTGATGGCCTCCGTGGACGGGGTCATCGACAGGCCCATGCCGACGCCCATGGCGAGCAGGCCGGGCAGGACGGACAAGTAGCCGCCGCCGATGGAGACGTACAGCGCCATGAACGCCATGCCGAAGCCTGCCAGTGCGATGCCCACGAGCATGGTCGAGCGTGCGCCGATCCCCGCGGCCAGCCTGGGGGCCAGGCCGGAGGCCGTCATCATCGCGAGGGCCATGGGCATCATCGCGACCGTGGACAGCAGGCCCGACCAGCCGAGTACGGCCTGGAAGAACGGGAAGAGGAGCACGCCGATGCCCGCCTGGACGCCGAAGACCACCAGCAGCGTGACCGAGCCACCCGACAGTCCGCGCTCCCGGAACAGGCGCACGTCCAGCAGGGAGGCGTCGCGGCGGTGCAGCTCCCAGGCCACGAAACCGACGGTGGCGACGAGGCCGACGGTCAGGCTGATCAACGTCTCGGGCGCGGTCCAGCCGCGTTCGGGGCCTTCCTGCAGGACGAAGATGAGGCCGACCACGGCGATGACGGAGACCAGCGCGCCGACGGTGTCGAACCGATGGGCCGAGGTCTCACGGGAGTTGGGAACCGACTTCAGCGTCATGGCCAGCGCCACGAGGACCAGGACCGCGGGCAAGACGAACAGCAGGCGCCAGTCGGCCACGTCGACGAGGAGCGCGGAGAGGAACATGCCCAGGATGCCGCCGCCTCCGGCGATACCGGTCCACACCCCGATCGCCTTGCCGCGCCGCTCTTCGGGGAAGGTGGAGGTGATGACCGCGAGCGTGATCGGCATGATCATGGCGGCGCCGATGCCGCCGGCCACGCGGGAGGCGAGCATCACCTCCGCCGTCGGGGCCAGGCCCGCGACCACGGTGGCGATGCCGAAGACGCTCAGTCCGGCGCCGAGCATGGGCTTGCGGCCCAGGCGGTCGCCCAGGGCGCCGAGCGGCAGCAGCAGCGCGGCCAGGGCAAGGGTGTAGATGTTGATGATCCACAGGACCGTGCTCTGGGAGGCACCGAATTCCACGGCCATGTGGGTCTGCGCGACGTTCAACCCGGTCACCGAGGCGATGACCGCCATCAGGGCGATGGAGACGGTGATCAGGATCGTGCGCAGCTGACGCGCGTCGGGGGTGCCCCGGCCACTGGCCTGCGCGGCGGGTACGGGCTGGTTCGTACTCATGGATTCCTCTCGAAAGGGCATGCCGAGTCAGCGCCGGAGCAGGACCGGTCGCCGCTGAAGGGGGTGGGCGAGTGGGCGGGGTCCGGGCCGCCGTACGCGTCGAGGGCGTGCGACGGCCGGTGCCGCGCCGGGGTGTCAGAGGGCGGAGGTTTCGGCCCCAGGCGTTGCGGACCATCCGCACACGACGCTAAGCCGGACTTGCCGTGAAGGCATACACTTTTGCTCGTGACGCAAGAAGATGGAGATCTGGACAGCCTCGTACGCAAACGCATCCGCGCCCTGCGGGTCGCACAGGGCTGGTCCCTGGAAGGGCTGGCCTCCCGCGCCCACCTCAGCCAGTCCTCACTGAGCCGCATCGAGAACGGCCAACGCCGCCTCGCACTGGATCAGTTGGTCACCCTCGCCCGCGCCCTGGACACCACGCTCGACCAGCTCGTGGAGACCGCCACCGACGACGTCGTCACCAGCCCGACGATCGACGGCACTCACGGCCGGATGCGCTGGACCATCAAGGCCGAACCCGGGATGAGCGTGGTGCGTCAGCGCATGACCCAACCGCCCCCCGAGAACCCGGCGCGCATGCGTGCCCACCCGGGGCGCGAATGGCTCGTCGTCCTGTCCGGCACGGCGATCCTCATGCTCGGCCACCGCCGCTTCCGCCTCGAGACCCATCAGGCCGCCGAGTTCCCCACGATGATGCCGCACGCGATCGGCGCCGACGGCGGCCCCTGCGAGATCCTGGGCATCTTCGACCGCGACGCCCGCCGCGGCCACCAGAGCGACAGCGGCGACGACATCCAGGGCTCCCCCGAGTGACGACAGTGACGCCACCGGGACCCACGGTCGCCGACCCGGTGATGTCCAACTCGTGTTCCGCACAAGGGCGGCGGAGGCCCGGTACGCCACCGGCTCGGAGTCACACCGCTAGCCTGACTCCAGACGACGAGGACAGGAACGGGCACGGAGACGGGCACGGAGGCGGAGACAGGAACGGAGGCGCGAGCGCGGATGAGCGAGACCGATCCGCACATCCACGTCGAACAGAAGGTGGGCCAGTCCGGCGCCGACGTCCGCAACGTGATCGCCGCGACGTTGGGGCGCGTGCCCGACGAACCGAGCGTCGTGACCACCGGTTGCGGACGCCAGGTGCCCTACGCAATGACCTCGCCCCGCCCGGAAAGCGTCACGTGCCTCACCTGCCGGGAACACGCCCACCGGGAGCACCTGGGCATCGCCGACCAGGTCGAACGCCTGGGCTGGACACCCGGCATGAACATCACCGGCGACCAGATGGCCAAGGTCGCGGAATGGCACCGGGACCGCGCGAGGAGGTTCTCCGGCTGAGACGTCGTCCCATGACCCTGGCCAGTCCGTGAGCCGCGTGCGCTGCACCGATTTCCCTGCGAGCCTCTGGGCATGGCGCAGATCAGTCGAGCCGGGGCCGTCAACATCGAGTACGGCCACTTCCCCGTCGGGGAGTTGTGGGAACCGGGCTTCGAGCGAAGGGACGACGACCCGGACCCTCGTGCGAGCGAAGCAGTCGTCGTCACCCCTGGTCGCATCATCGTGCGATCACGAGTACAGCAGCACACCGCGCCTGTTGTCCTGGCCCTCGGCAACCAGCAGGGCCAAACTCCAGGGGCCGGGTGGGAGTTGCTCGCTTCCGTGGCGTACCGACCTGTCTACACGGGCCGCATGGCCGCGTTCGACACGACGAATGGCCCGGCACGGAGCGCCGACGAACCCGTCAGAGTGTTCGGGCAGCAGGTCGGCCCGGGTGAGCCGACCATCGATCTGGATCCGTCTCACACGTATGACGTACAGGTGTGGGCCCAAGGCCGCTCCGACTCCCGCGAACGGTTCGACGAGGCCTTGCCAGGCGCGGATGCCGAGCGAGCCTCCGGCTTCGAGGCGTATCTGATCGTGTTCACTCCCTCCGGCGCGCAGCAACCGCCGTCTCCGGCCACCCGAGAGAGCCGACGAGACCGACTGACCCGTAGTCACGGAAGGCCGCCCCTCAACTCGCGCTGACACGTCACGGGAACGGCGAGGGGAGCGGCCGGTGAGCCCACTCCCCTCGTGTCACCTCGGGACCTGCAGGCTATGTGCCACCGGAGCGGTGAGCGTGCCAGAGGCGTCTGAGGGCTTCGAGCTCGATCCGAGGAAAGTGCTCGCCCCACTTGCCTCGGTAGCCGCTCTCGCCGTAGGTCCGGGCCACTTCGTCGAAGCAGCGGATCACGGATCGCACGAGCTCGTCGATGCCGAGCTGTCCCGACCAGATCTCGGTGCCCTTGTTGTCGTGGTCGCGGCCGTCGCGCAGTTCCAGCAGACGGATCCAGGTGTCGTCGGCCTGCCGGTAGAAGATCCAACGGTAGGCGGTGGGTTCGGCCTCGAACTGCGCGCGAGTCTCCGTCTCGCCGTAGAGGAGCCGGGCCACGGCGGTCAGGAAATCCTCCGGCGCGTTGGTGATGTAGGAGACGCTGAGCTCGACTCTCGCCTGGTGATCCTCAATGGCGCAGATGGCCCACCCGGATCCGTCGAGCACCCAGGTCATACGCATACCGGTCGTCGTCACGTCCGCTCCCCACCGAGGAACCGACGGACGTCAGCCGCGAGGGAGGTCATCTGCTCACCGGACTCCAGCCAGGTGGTGACGGAGGCAGCCCAGCCGCCGGAGGACCCCGTCCAGGGCCGCAGCGTCCACTTCAGCCCGACGTACCCGCCCGACCGGAATACGGCCGACACCGCGAGGTCCCTGTCGTTGGTCTCCCAACTCCGCGTGCCGTCCCACCCTCGGTAGTCCGACGCCAGCGCTTCCAGGAAGGGGACGAGATCGCTTCCCCAGGCCCAGGCCACCACCTCGTCGGCACGAGCGGTCAGGCCGGGAGCCCGCAACTCGACGGCGTAGTGCACGGAGTCCTCGTCGAAGCTGTACCGCTCGCACAACTTGACGCCGACAGAGGAGTTGTCCTGGCAGCGGACGGTGACGCTGGGCTCGTCGTCGGTGCGGTCGTCAGGGGAACTCATGGGCGGAACGCTAGGTCAGCGGCACCCTCGACGTCATTCGGATTCACTGCCGGTGAGGTGAGGAACGGCTTCGGCGAATCCACAGACACGGTCGGCTGCGACGACCTGTAAGGCGCAAGGGGCACTCGACGCCGCGAACCACGGATGCGGGCCGCGCCGAGGTCGTACGCACGGCCGGGCAACGCGGGCGAGATCCATGGCAGTTGGTCAACGAAACCGCGACCGCTCTGGGGCAGGCCCGCCTCCGCCACCGGCGCGGCTCCGAACGAGTGGACTCGCCGGTACGCGACCGGGAGGGGGCCGTCGCGAAGAGTCACCGATGGTGATGTTGCCGTCCAAGCCCCTGAGTGCCCATGACTGCCCCTGACTGCTCACGACCGGAAGAGGCACCCCAGATGCGACATACCCCATACCGCCGGATGCTCGCCGCAACGCTGTTCGCGGCGTGTGCTGCTCTGGTCCCCATGGCGGCGGCTCCCGCTGCGGCCGTCCAGACCGCAAGGGTCGACCGGCATCACCAGGACGACTACCCGCCGGGCGGTCTCGGCCCCGAGGTGACCGCCCGGCTGGACAAGACGATCGAGGACGTCCGCCGACAGGCCGGCATCCCCGGTGTCGTCGTCGGACTGTGGATGCCCGGCAAGGGAAGCTACGTCCGCGCGACCGGTGTCGCCGACACCGCCACCCGCCGCCCGATGACCACCGACGGCTTCGTACGGATCGGCAGCGAGACCAAGACCTTCACGGTCACCGCGCTGCTCAAGCTCGCCGACGACCGTCGGATCCGGCTGGACGACCCGATCTCCCGCTACGTCCACGGCGTACCGGACGGCGGCCGGATCACCCTGCGTCACCTGGCCGGGATGCGCAGCGGTCTGTTCCCCTACAGCGCCGATCCGGACTTCGTCCGCGACCTGTTGAGCGACCCGGAGCGCTCTTTCACCCCTCGGGAGGTGCTCGCGTACGGCTTCCGGCACAAGAACACCTTCGCGCCCGGGCAGGAGTTCCAGTACTCCAACACCAACCTCATCCTCCTCGGCCTGGTGATCGAGAAGGTCAGCGGCCAGCGGCTCGCCGACTTCATCGACACGCAGGTGCTGCGGCCGGCTCACCTGCGCCACACGCTGTTCCCGCAGGGAGCAGAGTTCCCCGAGCCGCATCCACGCGGCTACACGAACCAGACGCTGACCGGCGCGACCGCCGACGCCACGGACTGGAACCCCAGCTGGGCCTGGGCGGCCGGGGCGATGATCTCCAACCTGCAGGACCTGCGTTGCTGGGCGGAAAGCGTCGCCACCGGGCAACTGCTCACCCCCCGGACCCAGGCACAGCGCCTCAAGACGCTGCCGACCGGATTCCCCGGCCTCAGCTACGGCCTCGGCATCTTCGAGACCGGCGGATGGATCGGCCACAACGGCTCCATCCCGGGCTACCAGACGGTGACCGTCTATCTGCCCGCGAAGAAGGCCACCTTGGTCATCATGATCAACACGGACATCAGCAGCGGGGGCCAGGAGCCGTCCACGCTGCTCGCTCGGGCGGTCACGGGGGTCGTCACGCCGGGGAACGTGTACGACGGCGCGATTGCTCCTCGGTAGAAGTATGGCCCGGTGAGGTGAGCTGGGACCGGTGGGGCCGGGTGCGACCGTCCCCACCCTGTTGTCGGACAGCCGGCCCTACGGCGTTCCCACCCGTGGTGCGGTGGCTGAAGGTGCCGCCGTCGTAGTGCCGTCACTCGATGAGTCTCGCCGCTCGGTGGAGTCTGCCTTCTGAACGAGCAGTCGTCCGCCCAGGGTTGGTCTTGCGAGAACGGGAGTCGGTCGTGTCTGTAGGGATCTTCGCGGGGATTGCGGTACGCGACTATGCGAGCGCCTTGGAGTGGTACAAGCAACTGCTCGGCGCGGAGCCGACGTTCTGCCCCAACGACGTAGAAGCGGTGTGGCAGCTGGCTGAGGACCGGTATGTGTACATCATCGAAAACGCGGAGCGGGCCGGCGGCGCGGTGAGCCTGATCTGGAGGGACGACCCCGCTTCCGAGGTCGCACGGATCGCTGAGCGAGGTCTGCAACCGATAGGGGTGGAGCAGTACGGCAACATCTGCAAGTGGGTGTTTCACGACCCCGACGGCAATGAGACGGGAATCGGCGGCGAGGTCTCACAAGCGAAGTAGTCCTCGGCCCCCTCCCTCCCCGATCGCGCCCAACCCGGGAGACCGAGAACCGTTCGCGCCTCTGCGCAAGGCTCGACGGAGCGTGTCGGGGGCAGCGCCGGGTAGGTACCCGAACCCCGGCCGACGAGGACACGCAGCCCCGGAGAGAAGGTAGAGCCGCATGACGGCGACAGCCCTGTTCTGTGGAGACATCGCGTTCGATGTGTCGCTTCGCGTTCCGCGCCTTCCCGACCTCGACCAGAAGACGCACGCGTTCGAGAACCTGGTGAGCGCCGGAGGGGTGGCCGCCAACTCCGCGGTGGCCTGCGCCCGCCAGGGCGTCAGTACGACCCTGCTCGCCGTCGTCGGGGACGACGTACTCGGCGCCTACGCCACGGACTTCCTCGCCGCGCGAGGCGTCGACGTCACGGGCGTCACCACCACACCCGGGATGACCGCGGTCTCGGTCTGCACCCTGGCCGAAGACGGAGAGAAGCGCCTCGCTACACCTCGTCCGTGTCGCAGTCACCCCCTGCGGAGCGCCTGCGCGAAGCCGAACTGGACGGAGTGGACTGGGTCCACACCTCATGCCTGGACCCCGAGGCCGCCGCAGTGCTCGCGGAGCGGGCGCGAGCCGCCGGCATCCCGATGGCGATAGACCCGGAACCCGCCGCGCTCGCCCACGGCACGGAAGCCCTCGCTCCGGCCCTGCACGGGGCGGAGGTCGTCTTCCTCAACGAGAGAGTCACGGCCTCGATAGGCGACGTGCACGCCTTCTCCGCCAGGCACCGTCTCAAGTCTGTCGTGCGCACCCGTGGGTTACACGGGGCCGTGCTGACGAACGGCTCGGGCGAGATCACCGTCGCGCCATCGCCCACCGACCGGATCATCGACACCACCGCCGCCGGCAACGAAGGGGTCGAGGATCGCGAAGGCCCGGTCGGGATCGACGCGGGTGCCGAAGTCCATTGTTCCAAGGACGATCTGGGGGTCGGTGTTATTCATGCGGCCCATGCTCGTATCTGGAGCGCGCTCCAGGTCAACCGCGCGGTTGTGACGGACGGTTCGGGGTCCGATCTCCTGGACATCGTCTGTTCATCAATGGCCTGTTCGGCAGTTTTCACGGCATCGGCAGGCGCGCTCGCGGCCCGGCCCTGCTGCTCGGCGCCACGAGAGGCTTTGCATGCCTTCTGCCCATCCGGCGTCGACGTGTCCAGCTCTGCCCTCCGCTTCCTCACCGCTCGTCCGAGACGTCATCCGATACGTTGATCGCTTGTCGCACCCGGGGCTCCTGCGGCAGCGACTTCGGGAGGAGTGTCACTGGGCTCTGTTACACATGGGCATAGCTGTCCGCGTGACCGAAGGAGCCCGCATGTCTGAGTCGGAAGCCCTGCCGCGGGTATGTATGAGGAACTCATCGCGCTGCGGTGCCCAGGCCATCAGGCTCCTTCTCATGCCGCGCTCACGGAGCTATCGTCACGACAGGTTCAGAACTAGTCGAGGTCCCACTTGCTTCCCATAGATGTAACTGCGGCAACTAACATCGCTCTCGATGAAGCCGTGCGCCGCGACGCCGAACTCACGATCGTCCGCGATCACCTGCTGCAGCTTGATCCAGACGGCAAACGGTTCGCCACTATCCTCCGCAACACCATCGACCAACTCCTCAACGGCGAAGCAACCGGCCGCTACGACTGGAACACCCTCTTCAAGACAGAGAAGACCCACGCAGGGACTTTGGTGGAGATCAATCTCCAACGGGAGTTCACCTTCGAGGATGGGGACGCCACGGACTACCGAATCGCCGGTGTCCAGGTGGACTGCAAGTACTCACAACGGTTTGGCATGTGGATGATCCCACCCGAGGCTCTCGGTCACCTTTGCCTACTCGTGTGGGCTGACGATCACTTGAGTCGATGGAGCGCCGGCCTGATGCGCATAAAGCGCGAATGGCTCAATGGCGGGACAAATAGAGACATGAAGTTCACGGTCAAAGCGAGTCATCGTGACAAGATTTTCTGGCTCTGGAAAGACGCGCAACTCCCAGAGAATGTCCTGCTCCACCTCGATGAGGCAATCCGGGCACGCATCCTGATCCCAGGCAAGAACAAAGGGCAGGCTCGTGTCCGCGAACTTTTCCGCTCCGTACACGGCAAACGAATCGGCCGCGGCGTGGTGCGTACTGCCGCTCAGCAACTTGACTACATGGCTCGGGTGCGCGAGGGAGACAAGGGACGGGCACGTCCAGCCCTACGCCCGGAGGGAATCATTATTCTCGGCGACTACCAGTCCCACCAGGCAGTGGCCCGGGCACTTGGCGGCCCGGTGCCAGGCGAAGGGGAGTTCGTAGCCCATCGCGTAGCACGAGCCCGACCTGAGCACCATGATCGCCCCCACGCCGCTATCGATGGCGACTACTGGGTCATCGCAAGGCCTGGTGAAGTTGCCGATCCGGCGCCCCGGCTCCCGGAGGCCCAGGAGAGCCGTGTGCGGACCGCCAGCACCTGAGCACGGCTTCCGCGCAGGGCAAACCGCTACACCAAGGAGCCCAGCTCCCTCAAGAGATGACGCCTATTCGGTGGCGGCGCTGCACCGAATGCGAGATCATCAGGTTCGTACCTTCATTAGCAGAAAGAGGAGTTGAGCAGTGGTCGGCCCGGAGAACGACTACCCGTTGATCAGGCAGTACCGGGATTGGATTCAGAGCGGTCCGTCCGAGGACAGCCCAGACCGGCGGCAGTTCTTCACCCACGGGACTGTGGTACTCGACACGAACGTGCTGCTCAGCCTCTACGAGTACACGCCTGCCGCCCGCACGCAGGTTCTAGAAGCCCTCCAAAGCGTGCAACAGCGACTGTGGCTCCCTCATCAGGTTGGGCTTGAGTTCGTCCAAAATCGCCATCGCATCATCATCGGCAGAAAGAAAGCCCTGGAAGCCGCGTCCAAAAATCTCCAAAGCAAGATCGGAGAGGCGCGCACGGCCATTCTGGATGCCCGAAAGCTCGTCCAGGATTCACTTCTCAAGTATGCTCAGGACACCACAGCTAAAGAAGCTCTTGAAGCTGAGATATCAGATCAGGCCATCAGGGCGCTACTTGGCAACTGGACCAAAACGCTCAGCGACCACATCCAGCGGCTCAAAGAGTACGATCTCGCCATTTCATCAGTCGAAAAGGGCGACCCAGTACTATCGCAAGTGGCCGAACTATTCGGCGATAAGGTCGCGGAGCCTCCAGACCCAGCCGAAATTCGGCGGCGCGTGGATGAAGCAGCGACATATAGATTCCCAAACCAAATCCCCCCTGGATTTGCAGATGCAGGAAAGGGCACCCCTCTGTCGTCATCCGGAGACTTCCTGCTCTGGGAGGAGACGATCGAGCACATGGCAGCGTCAACAGAGCGCTCGCAGCTGCTGTTCGTCTCCAATGACACGAAGGACGACTGGTACCAGCCAGCGGGTAACGGACGAGGATCGCGCCCCTGGCCTTCCCTGGCCAGTGAGTTGAGGGCCCGCACTGGCGCTGAGCTGCGGATCGAGACACCAGGCGAGTTCTATCGTGGCGTGAACCGCTTCCTGGACGCGGAGATCGCTGAAGAGACCTATGCCGAGATCGATCGCGCTGCTGAGACTCTCGTCGAGGTCGTGATCACCGAGCAGGAAGCCGTCCACGCTCAGCCACGGCCGGATCTCGTCGCAGCTGCATTCGAAGCAGCTGGGCTGGATGATTCTTTGCTGGACAGCATCGGCGACGCTCCTTCCCGACTCCTGTTCACCTGGTGGCTGATCGGCGTCACGACACAGCTTGAGCGGCGTCGACGCTTCGACGAGGAGCCAGACGTGTCGGTCCTGCCGGCGACTCGCTCGGAGACACAACCAGACCTTGGATGGCTGCCCGGCCGCCGTCTCCATCTAGGCGAATGGCCCTACCGGAGTTCGTCATGGATCGCACCATGGTTCGTGCAGGCTGTGAACTGCGCATCGCGCCACGACAGGCAGATAATGCAGCAACTCGCCGCCCGGCAGCTGGACATCGAGCGGACGGAATAGGGACAAAGCGGAGTCATACACACCCCTCATCAGAAGGATGAAGCTATCTCATGGTCAACCAACAGTCTCCGCAAGACCAGTGGCAGCAGCTTAAGCCGGATGCTGAACACGCCCTGAGCAATCTCCTCTCGGAGATCTCATCCCATAGCGACCCTCAGTCGCTGTTCGAGGCGTACACCTACGCCAAGGACATCACTGCCCGTGCTATGCAGGCCCGCATGTTGATGCATCTGCCGCCCGAGAATCCCCAGTTCAGATCGCTCCACTCGAAGATCGAGCAGCAAATGCGTTCCCGCTACCAAAAGACCGTCCCGGAGCGACTCCTACGAGCCCCCTATGGCGGAAAGACTCACGAGCGCCTCTTCTCTCTGCTCCAAGAGAACCTGTCCCGTCCGGTACCAGCAGCGATGCTACGTATCGTGACCGGCGACCACGTCCACACCGAACGAAGGACACGGGAACTCCGCGAGCTTGGATTCGATGTCGACTGGCACGAAGTGGAAGGAATCAACGTCTACGAACTCCGGTCACTCGACCTAGATTTCGACATGATTCCAGCCGTAGTACGAAATAAAGTACGACAGACAAAGTCGCTCAGCAAGAACGAGAAGCTACGCGTGCTCAAGAATGCAGGCATTTCTGAGGATGGATAGCGACAACAACTGGGTACCACCGGAAGGGTCTTGGGCCTCATCGGCTGCCCGACGCCGGAACATGCAGGCAATCCGGAGCCGAGACACAAAGCCGGAACTGCTGGTGCGCCGCCTTCTGCACGCACAGGGGCTGCGATACCGGGTAGCAGCCAAGCCGCTGCCCGGGCTTCGCCGGACGGCAGACATCATCTTCCGTCCGGCGAAGCTAGCCGTGTTCATCGACGGTTGCTACTGGCATGGTTGCCCAGAGCACTACGCCCCACCGAAGACCAACCCTGGCTACTGGTCCGACAAAGTCACGCGAAACGTGACCCGTGACCGAGACACCGATGAACGCCTCCGCGAAGCCGGGTGGACCGTGCTTCGGTTTTGGGAGCACGAGTCACCCGACCACTGCGCTCTCAAGATCGCCGCTACGGTCAGCCGCCTTCGGGATGGTTCCAGCTGAGAGATCAGCCATGCTGAACAGCTCTCCGCTATCAAACTCCCGGCTGTCATCGGCCCGCTTCTGCCGCACCTGCGCCACCACTCCGGCCTTCCGTGCAGCCTCAAGCGCTTTCCTGATCTGTTCCCCAACCGCCTGCGCTACTGGCGGCGGGAACGCGTTCCCTACTTGCCGGTATGCGGCGGTCTTCTTACCTGTGAATTTCCAGTCCTCAGGGAATCCCTGGATGATCGCCGCTTGAGTGACCGTGAGTTTCGGGCCGGCTTCAGCGAAGAGATCACGCTCTTTGCTCTCTAGGCGGTGCATTTCCTTTGGCTTGTTCGCGACGCCCAGTCCGCATACACCCAGCACTTCCCACGCCTTCTTCGCACGGGTGGGGCCGAGGTCAGCGCCTCCATGTTTCTTGGAACCGCCGACGAGTGTGGGTGCAACGCCCTTCGATGCCTTGTCGAACCACACCTTGAACCTGTCGTCGGCCCGGGGATCGTTGGCGTCGTTGAAACGATCACGCATGGAGTCCTCTAGGGCCTTCGCCACTGTCACGAGAGGAAGCGCTGCTGGCTTCTTCTTGGAGAAGAAGGGGGCATAAGCGCTCTTCAGCGCCACCAAGATTGCGCGCGGGCGAAGCTGCGGAACTCCGTAATCCTTGGCCTCTAGGACTTCCCAGTAGCACTTCTCGTAGCCCATGTCCGCGAGTTGCCCCAGGATCCAGTTGCGGTACTCCCGGAACTTCGCTTCGGGTTCAAGCAGACCCCGAACATTCTCGATCATCACGGCCTTGGGTTCGAACTCGTCGACAAGCCTGAGCATGTCCGGGAACAGGTCCCTGTCGTCATCTCGTCCCAGCTGCTTGCCAGCGACCGAGAAGGGCGGGCACGGGACTCCGCCGGCGAGGAGATCCAGATCGCCTACCTTCAGCCCCAACTCCCCCCTCAACTCCACCGGGTCGAGCTTTGTCAGGTCGGCCTGCTTGACCTTGCACCCTTCCCACTCCTGGTTGCCCACGACATTCGCCTCAAGTGTCGCGATCGCATTCGAATCGATCTCGATCAGCGCAAGATGCCTGAAGAGCGCCCTGTGGAGACCTAGCGCCTGGCCACCCGCCCCAGCGCAGATCTCAACAGAGGTGAGCTTCCTCTTGGTGCTGGTCATGCACCCTCCTTCCGGACATTCCCGACTGATGCCGATTGCCACCAGCCACTACAGAGGGTGACAGACCCCACTGACAACGCGACCGCCTCCAAGTGTGCGTCACCCACCACTGCGGCCCGACCGACCCGCACGTGACAGCGAACACTCATACGATATTGCCCATGCCGACGAGCCCTGCATGGACCCGTGACGAGTTGCTGCTGGCCTGCGCTCTCGTCGTTGAGAACGGATGGAAAAGCCTCAACCTCGGAGATCCCCGCATAGCGGATCTCTCTGACCTGCTCCGGTCGCTGCCTATTCACGAAGGCGCGGCCCAGGCCAACCCCAAGTTCCGGTCCACAGGCAGCGTCCGCTTCAAATCCTCGAACCTGGCGACACTGCACGCCGAGTACACGGGCGTCTCCACCAAAGGGGGGCGTCTGGACCAAGAGACTGTCGCCGCGTTCAGAGACCGCCCCACAGAGATGTCTGAAGCTGCTGCGGCGCTGCGCGAAGCGATCAGCAGCGGGGAACTGCACACGCTTCCCGAAGATCCCGACGAGGTCGACGACCGGGGGAACTATGCCATCGAAGGCCGGCTCCTCGCCCGCCGGGCGCTGTACCGGGAACGCGACCGCGGCCTCCGGGACCTCAAGATTGCTCAGGCTGAGAAGCGCGGCCAGCCTCTGCAATGCGAAGTTTGCACCTTCGACTTCGGCCGCTTCTACGGCTCCCTCGGCAGGGGCTACATCGAGGTTCACCATGTCCTGCCCCTCCACGTATCCGGCCCCCGCGAGACCAGGTTGGACGATCTGGCATTCCTGTGCGCCAACTGCCACCGGATGTGCCACAAGAGCCGCTCCGGAGAATCCTGGCGCACACCTGCCACCCTGCGGGCCGAGATGGCACAGTCCACGTCGCAGACCAGCCTGGGAAATCACGCGGCAGCGTCTACTTCGGCCTCGTAGTGCCGTTGCGCACGGTCAAGGACCTCGTCTGGATCGCAGCCCTGGGCCGCGAGCCAATGAAGCAGATCTCCGATCAACTTGGTCGCTGCTTCTCCCTGTGCCTGCGGACAGCTGAGCAGAGGAAGGGCTGCTTCTCCAGCCAGCTCCCGGTACTCGCCAATGACCCTGTTGGCCCGCTGAATGCTGGCGCATGCGATGTCCGCCGCGACCAGTAGCTCGCACCAGACCACCTTTCCGGAACCTGTCACGACGGTGCCCCAGTCACGCGCCATCTCAACGAGCAGATGAAGCCCTCGGCCGCACTCTGATGCACACCCCGCCTCAGTCAGGGCTGGCACCTCGTAGCTCGTGTCGTGGATCTCCACGCGGACACCGACGGTGAACAGCTCAAGGACAAGAGTCGCAGCACTTCCCGCGCCAACGTGCTTGAAGACGTTCGTCGCAAGTTCGGTCACAACGAGCTCGGCCTCATCAACAAGGCCAAGCAGGCCCCAAGAGCGTAGCTCCGCTCTCACGTTCCGCCGGAGGCTGCTGAGAACTTCAGGGAACGCTCTGAACGGAAGCACGTACCGGTGCGGAGTCTGGCTGGTGTCACGACTGGTCATGTCACTGCTCCCTCGCTTGCCACATCAGTGCTGCGCCTGCCGTATCCGTACGACTGCACTGCGTAGCGCTTCGATGCGAGTATGGCAGCGAGAAGTCTTGCTATGTAACTTCTCACGTGAATCGATTGAGTGAATCTGGTACTGCGTCAACTCGTGGGCGATCTAGCCTCATTGGGACCTCCGGGCAGCATTCCGGAGCGACTGGAAGGAAATCCGCATGTCAGCGAGGGCCACAACCCGCCGACGCCATCTGGGTGCGACGATGCGCAAGCTACGTGCCCGCAAGGGGATGACCTTGGAGGAAGCCGGTCAGCTCGTTGGAGTGTCCAAAGCCACCGTCAGCCGGTACGAGACAACCGAGGGGCCCGTCAAGTGGCTTGTCATCGATGCCCTTTGCCGTGAGTACGGAGCAAGCGACGCCGAACGCAAGGCCATTGTTGCTCTGGCCAAGGACGCGAAGCAGCAGGGCTGGTGGAGCTCCTTCGCCGACCACATCCCCGAAACCATGAACCTCATGCTCACACTCGAAGACGAGGCGGTGCGCGAGGACCACTTCTCCTGCGTCTACGTTCCGGGGCTGCTACAGACCCGGAGCTACACCACTGCACTCCAACAGGCCAACGAGATGCGCCGCTTGCCTGAGGAGATCGAGCGCCTCGTGGACATCCGCATGCGACGCCAGGAGATCCTCAGCCGCCCCAAAGCGCCACATCTCTGGGCCATCCTTGATGAATCCGTCATCCGCCGCGTGATGGGCTCCCCCGCGATCATGCGCGAGCAGCTCAGCCATCTGCTCGTCGCCAGCGAGTCGGAGAACATCACGCTTCAGGTTCTGCCCTTCTCTCGGGGCGCACACTGCGCAGCCCTCGGCAGCTTCGTCATCCTCGGCGGCGCCGAACCTTCGCTGGACGTGGTGTACGTCGACCTTCATGTCGGATCTGTCTTCATGGAGAAGGAGGCGGAACTGGATCGCTACCGGCTTGCGTTCGAATACCTGCGCGCCCAAGCGTTGGACATCGAAGCATCACGGCAGCTGATCAGCCATGCCAAGGAGGACCTGAAGGATGCCGAGAACAAACACTGAGGTTGCCGCCCCCGCCTGGTTCAAGTCGTCGTACAGCGGCGGTAATGAGACTGAGTGCGTTGAGGCGGCCCTCTTCGCCGACAGCACGGTCATACGCGACAGCAAGCAACCGCACGAGGGCCGACTCCTAGTCGACTCCACAGCCTGGACCGACTTTGTTCATGCCCTGCGGAACAGGCAGCTCAGCTGAGCCGCCAAGCGAAAGTGCCCTGCCGTAGCCAGAGTTGCGGCAGGGCACCCGGCTTCGTCAGCTACCGGTTCAAGAAGTTGTCCAGCTGGACAGTGACCCGAGACGGCACGCGATCCAGGAGAAAGTCATCGACGAAGACGACCTCCTCCACGTCCCATCCCTCCTGCTGAGCAATCTCGTCACCCACCTTGGTGATCCGCTCGCTCTCCAGATCCTTCCCCACCATCTCAAAGGGGCTCTTCACCGCGACCACGACTGTTTCATCGAAGAACACCACAGGATGGCTGTCCAGCTCCACCACGGGCCCGGCACCCTCTGTATCAGCGGCCCAGTTCCCCAACAACGTGCTCGCGTTCTCTCGGTCTACGCCCAGCTTCTGACCGCGCATGATCCCCAGCAGGTCGGCTGCCAGCCGCCAGTCCAGGAGCGGGTGATAGGCCATGTTCGTGTAGTCGCGCAAGCACTCGTAGCAGGAGCCACGGCACTCAAGCCCATGGTTGCCCTCTCGAAACCTCGCCAGCATGGCGTCTGTTGCCCGCATCAACTGATCGAAGACGTCCGGCTCCGCCAGGTGCGTGCAGTAGCCAGCACCGTTATCGAGGGTGTCAGAGAGGAAGGCAAAAACCCTAGCGCCGATGTCCTTGGTCACCGCGCCATGGATACCGGCAGCGATCTCAGCGGGCTGGATGTCGAGCAGCGCCCCTGCGGACTTGCGCAGCAGTGCTGCAAGCGAGTACCAGGCTGCCTTACGGCCCGTACGGTCGTCGGGGAAGCCATTGACATGGGGCACGGGCGACAGATCGAGCCTGTATCCATACTCGCGGACGACAGGTACACGCGGGCCGAAGAGGAAGAGGTCAGTCCGCTGGGTGGCGCCGAGGGCCACGCTTACAGCCTGTTCCTCGTACACCTTGATCAGCGAGGACCGCTCAATCACGCCGAGTTCGGCGTACGCGCCAGACCAAAGGTTTGAGCTCTGGACAGGAGCGAACCTGAAGAGGTGTCCTCCGTTGTCATTCACCGCATACCTGCGCCCCTTGCCGGCGTGGACGGCAATGGTCTCTGGCCCGACGTTGCGCTCACGCGCTTCGGTATCCAGGTTCGTTCCGGTCCTGGGCGCGAGAGAGCGGGCCTGCCAGGAAAAGTTCCCGTCGAAGTCCCGCTTGAAGGGCTCTCTCGGGGGCGCAAAAAAGCCTTCAGGCTCCCTGAGTTCGATGTGGGTGTACATTCCGTCGGCCGTGGTGCAGGCAGGACAAACCAGCGGCTCGTCGTCCTCCGCCGCTGGTAGCGGCGTGATGCCCTCCTCCACGTGAGAGCATGCGCGGCAGATTCCGATGTGTCTCGCCGGACCCAACGGATCGCGAACAGCCTGCACATTAGACCCTGCAGGTTGGTAGTTCGCGACGCCGACGGATGTATAGACCGCTCCATCCTTCACTGTCTCCGCACCCGGTGCGAACTGTGATACCGCAATGGGCAGACCACGGTCGACCACGCCAGCCGGCGGCCAAGGGTAGGCCCTGTTGGGCTTACGCGTGTACAGGTAGCGGACACTCGTGGGGAAGCCGAACATAGGCAGCAACCCCTCTTCGGCTAGACGCTGGCTAAGGTCACCATGGCCATGCTCGGCGCGCGCGATCACGCCAACTTCTCTGACAAGACTGCTCTGGACCCAGCGGATTGCGTGCCGAGCCTGTTCCGGTTCCTGGGTATGGGCCGCGAGTGCATTCGCGATTCGAGCAATGTCCTGGCGGTGTCCGTCGATCCAATTGCTGATGGATACCTGTACGCGCTCCCAGTCCGCAACAGTTCCATACTGACCGTGCACATTACGCGTCGGATCCAACTCCTCCCCGTCAACTGCGACACCGCCGACCTCCGCGAAGGCTCGGCGAAGGACTTCAGCGGCGAGAACCCGCTCAAAGATGTCGCGCATATCCGTCGACAGGTACGGCTCGGGTGTCTCGTCGTTGGTGATCCGCTCCGGTGCCTGGAAGTAGTGCTCGTCGTGACTGCGTCCGCGGCAAACAGTCAGCGCGAGCGCAACAGGAGCCGTACGACGACCGGCACGCCCCACGCGCTGCTGGTAGTTGAATCGAGTGGGCGGCATGTTTGCCATCAGCACGACAGCCAATGAGCCAATGTCTACCCCGGCCTCCATGGTCGTCGTCACCGACAGGACGTCAACGCTGTCCGGCCCCTTGATCTCCGTGTCTTCAAGGAAGATGTCCTGAAAGCGGGCTTGCCTTGACTGAGCGTCGAGACGGTCCGTTTGACCGGTCAGCTCCGCACAGTTGAGACGGAACCTTCCCTCGCCCTCAGCCGCTTGCCAAGCGTAGTAGTCGTCTCCCGCGTTAGTTACAGGCTCAGGATCGACTGGTAGTGGACGCCCGCACTTGGGTTTAGTGCAGACACCAGCTCCCCGGTGCAGGTGCTTACGTTTGCACTTCTCGCATACCCACATGTGATCGCCGGCGGGCCGGATACTTACCTTCTCGGGGTTGATGACGTACTCGACAACAGCATCACCCCAGGCCCGTTCAACGCGGCTACGCACATCCGCCAAATCCTGTCCAGTTTCTGTAGCCACCGCTTCCCAGAAGATCCGCAACGGGGCCGGCGCCTCCGGCAACCCGTCACGCAGCTCACGAAAGCGGCGCAGGTGACCAAGTACGCGCAGGCTAGCTCGTACGAGTGCCATGTCCGAAGAAGGATCTGCAATGATGGGGAGCGCGTCCGACGCAAGGCTCAGCCAGCCGAGTCCCAAGGACTCAAAGTCCCTTCCAGCACTCCCGAAGAGGCCACTCAGCACCTCGCTCCGGAGTGACTCCTGAATGCTCTTCAGAAGCTTTTCCTGGCGCTCTTCAAGTCCAAATCGGGGCTCGATCTTCTCTCTGCTCCAGTCATAAAGGGAGGACCAAGCGAGGTCATGTGAGCCCGACTGCCACTCCACTCGCTCCAGACTCTCCTTGGGACCACCGGGGTTCACACCGAGGGAGAGGAGATCCTCTTCCATCGCAACGGAATGAGCCATAAGGCTCGGGAACTTACCGAGATGCGCGAGAAGGTCCGCCTCCCTGACCGGGTCAGGGACTCCATCGATCGGATCCGCACTCCAAATTTTTCTGAGCGCAACCACAGCGCCTTCGTCTCGCGATTGCATTCGGGCGAGCGCTTCCGCAGCGACCTCTGCATCAACCGGCCCTTCTCGCTTGAAGTACTTCCGAACCAGCTCGGCATCGGCGACAGGATTTCCCTGCTTTCCCACCCTTTCAGCTAGCAACAGCCTGAGAAGATCCTGATAGTGACGGAGGCCCAGGCCGGCCGCAATCTTGGCAGCGTCCTGGCGGCTGTCAGAGAAGACAACTGCCTTCTTCTGATCCAGAGCCGACAGCACACTGGTTGTAAGAACCTGGTTGACCTTCTCGAAGCCGGTGCGCATGGACCGTACGGGCGTCCTCATTCGCCGCCGATCAGCCAGGCTCAGCGCTCCAGACTTAATCCTGGGAATCTCCCAGTTGTCACCGCAGGCGGGGCACTGGGTCGGAGCGGCAGGAAGATCCTCCAGCCTGAGCGCCTGCCTTCCCTGCCGCGATTGAGGAATCCTTGTATGGAATGACCACCCCGTCGCCTCATTGTGTTCACGAGTGTTGGCCAGATGTCCTGTTCGCGGGCTGAGTTTGCTGCGTTTAAACTTGAATTCGGCGCTCCGGGCTGATCCCTCTGACGACCTCTTCCATGAAAATTGAGGCTCATCGATGACCGGTTCCCGTGTACGCGGCCAGTAGACGACGTAATTCGCCGCACTGGCGCCCACCGACGCACCTTCGGCCTGCGCCTCAAGATCCGGCAGATCATGCAACAGGTCGGCATCAAATCTCTTTGCGACTATCGCTTTCGCTGGTGCGTAGCCGCCGAGCATCACGTCGCCGCAGTTCTGACAGTAGAGGAGCTCAAGGACGCGGGATGTGCAGCTGTTACACCGGGAGGTCGGGCGCGCAAACAGCTTACCCACCGTGCGGTCGTCGTCATCGGTACGATTCACACCCGAACAATTCGGATCTGAACATGCCCAAATTCCGGGGATATTTCGGAAGAAAAGATGTCCCCGGAGTTTGGGCAGCTGACCTGTCAGCTTTTCGTCTGCGGTCCTGAGGGCGGCGAGGAGACCGCGGAACGCCTGCATCCGCAATTTTTCATCTGCGCGTGGAAAGAGAAGCAAGGCAGCTTCCTCATCGAGTCGCGCGACAAGGTTATTTCCATCATGAAGCGCCTTGACGAGTGCGCGATGCCCACCCGTTTCTTGCAGAACCTGCGCAGACTCAACACCTGAGGGAGACTCCGCAATCCCGCTCAGCCTTTCCGTATGCTCTGAGATATCGGAAGTCTCCGCCATCGGGAGATCGAGCTCTCCGCCCAGCACCTCAAAGCGGTTTTCCGGAATCCCAAAAAACTCCTCCAGAAATTCACCGTCTCGTTGCGGGTCAAGGGAGGCCGACGCGGCCAGAACTCTAAATTGCTCTGGACGCTGATCGAGTCCCAACCGATTGCGCAGATTCCGCAGGAGGTAGGCGACCTCGGTGCCGGCCGTGCCCCGGTACATGTGTAGCTCATCGATGATCAAAGTGAACTTAGCCGTGGGATCGTCATTCAGCCATTGCCGGGTCTGCTCGAAGATCGTGTCCTCTTCGGGCCGTTGAAGCATGATATTCAGCATTGAATAGTTGGTGATCAAGATGTCTGGCGGGGAATCGATCATGTCCCATCGCGACCTCATCTCGGCACCGTCGACACGCGGCACAAAGTACTGCTCGTCACCGTCTGCGAAAATCTCTCTGGCACGTGCAGAGCGCTTTTCGGTCTCCTGTAGCAAAGCGCGGAGCTTCCCCACTGCCTGTTTATTTCCCGCATCGCCCGTGACCGGAGTAGTTCCCGTATATCGGCCGAAATAGAATCGGTGCCCGTTTCGGTACTTATCGGCCCACCGCCTCGCCGCATCGCTGTCAAGGGCCTTGCGCAGCCGCATCATCTGGTCATCGACCAAGGCATTCATTGGATATAGCACGAGAGTGCGTACCGCTGCCTTGTGCCCAGTTTCACCGCGCCGCTGCGGTACGTACGCGCCCCCGTGCCCGGACCACCATTTCCCCGGATTTGCTGGAGTACCGCTAATCCAACCTTCAGACTCCCGAACCAGCTCGGCCAGAACAGGCGCCATGAACGATTCTGTCTTGCCGGAGCCGGTACCGGCAGTAATCACGACGTCCTTGCCACGCCGAATGGCCGCGACCAGGGACTGGTGCTGGTGAGAGTGCATCTTCTCGATGCCCTCCATCAGTCCCGCACTAATCAGTTCGGCAAGTTCTTGGGGTGCGTCCGCCTCCGCCACTGACGCCGCGATACTCATACCGCTGGACTTATATTGCGGACGGATCTCAATCAGCGGTCTGCGCCATGCTCCTCCATCTACATCAAGGAGTTCGCGGCGCTCTTCCATGAGTTTTCGGTTCGCCAGACCAAATGGAGTGTCATAGTAACGGAACAGTGCCTCACGTAGCTGTTCAAAAGATCCATTGATATCTAGGGAATTTTTATCTCCGGACACCCTTGACGCCTTCCTCAGTCGTTCCTGTCACCGAGCTCTTGCTTGAGTGACATTGCAATGCGCTCGGCGACAGCACGAGGGACATTGCTATAGATAATCGTCCTGTATTTTTCCCCAAATTCGGGAGGCAGAGCTGTACACATGACAGCAATTCGCCGCTGGAGATCCGGCAAAGGCTTTCCCCAGTCTACGATGAGTCGGCCGAAACGCTCTCGCCCGCGCCCTTCCTCCGGAAACCAGCGAAGATTCCTTCGGGATTCAATCCCAAGCCGGTCCAGCTCCAGGTAGATTCCGCGTTCCTGGGATACAGAATGCCAGGATCCTTCCCTGAAAATCTGGCACACCAAACGGTGATCGGCGCGCCTGAATCGGTAGAGCCCGTCCTTTTCCCAGCGTTTGACTGGCACGAATATCGGCTGGGGCAAGCTGAGGTCGTACATTTCCAGTGGAGTGCCAGAGGCTGGATCCGCAGCTGGCGGACCGAGCACAAGCGAGGGCAGCAAAGCAGTTGCCTGGATAGCGAAGCAGTCACAGTGTTCAACGCCGAGCCCTGCTGCCGTCTCAGGGAGCGCCCTAGGCTCGTCGTATTGCACCAGCCATGTATCTGGCACCGGAATGTCGGTCTCAGGGATTTGACTAGGCACTCTAATGAGCGTCAGGTCTTCCAACTCCGCTAGCGTCACACGCTCTTCAAACCTGGCCGTACGGCTGCCCACAAGGGCAGCAAGACCATCTGCCGACGGCAGCCCGGTGAGCACGCCGGGAGCCACACACCAGCGGCCTGTACGCCAGTCGACGTCGAGATGTCCCAGCGACTGGCAGTCCCTAATCCATCGACCCGCCGCGCCAAGTGAGATGGGGAGATTCTCGCTACGTGCCAGCCATGTAGCGCCGCGTTTCAGGTCCGTGATGTGCCCCGATCCCACCTCGCTAGCCCAGCGCAACAGCAATCCGCCAACATCGGTCTTGACACTGGTCACTTCAGCACCTCCCCGGCTGCCGTGACATATGCACTCCACAAGGGACCGCTCCCCGCTTGGGCTGCGGACAGCACCGCCTCAGCCCACTCGGTATCGTCGGCCGCCGGAGCCGGATCCGATGTCTGCGCACCGCTCGCCAGGCTCTTCACCGTCGTCCGCTGCCGCGAGCGCTGGATCACCCACACATAGCCTTCGGGGACGGTCACCTCTGCGTGGTAGCCATACGCCTGGAGAGGAAGGCGATCGTTCATCCACTCCGGGATATCGGGCAGGTCCAGCGAGAGCAGTTCCCCGTGTCCCCCGATAAGCACAAGTTCCTTCACACTTCGCGGGACCAATAGAGTCCTTGGCAGCGTCAACTTCGCGGGAGCTTCCGCGCCTCGGATCGCCGACACCTCGGGATCCAGCGCTTTGGCTTCGCTCTCCGCCGACGCATCACAGAGATGTCCGATGCTTCCGGTACCAGGAGCCTGCTTTTCCCACAGCCCCGATGAAACAGTAAATGTTGCCATTCCCTGGTCTGGCGTGCTGACTTGGTAGAACCCGTCAGCAAAAGGCATCAGTCTCGCCGGGAAGGGCCTCAGTACCTCCTGTAGTGGGAAGCCATGGGAATCATTCTGATCGTTGTTACTCAGCGTGACTCGCAACACTGTCTCGCCCTTGGACACATCACGCGGAAGCAGCCAGTCCGGGACACCGCGCTGGAGGTAATGGTGAGGGCCGAGATCTCTGCCGATCCCAAGACCACCGATGAACCGGATGCCGCGACGGGTCGACGGGACGAAGTGCGCGGTGTGTGGACCACCGCCCTTGAGTAGGGCTGCGGGGGTGACCTCGCTCTTCAAGTCAACGTTCTTAATCAGCGTCCAGCCCGTGAGAGGCGCTTTACGTTCGACGATTCTGGTGTTGTCAGCAATCTCGCCAAGCACAGAGCGCACGTCGCCGAGTTCACTGTTCGGCACAAGGAGGATGTGCGGCTCACCGGGGCTGAAAGTGCCGACGCTGACGAAGTCACCGCTGTATTCGTCTTCTGCGAAGAAGACGAATGGCTGAGGCAGCCATTCCAGATAGAGATCGTTTCCCTCAAGAACCAACCCGTGCCTCAACTGATCTGCCGTGACGTCGAGTTCCTCCAAGCCCCGGTAGAGTCCCCCGTAGGGGTCCACGAGCTCGTAGTCAACACTCAACGCCTCGTAGCGGACCGTCGTCGCTGAGGCTCCCTGTGCCGCCTCAGCAGCCCAGTGCAGTTGCCGGGCCCGCCCAGACAGCACGAGACGCAAGGCGGACGCACGCCTCACACGTGGACCATCCTCGTAGAGATTGCCGTCCCAATGCTCGACCAGGCGCTCCAACAGCTTGGCTAGAACTGCACGCTTGTCGACGGCCTCGGCTCCAGTGCCCGCTGTGTGGAGCACCTTAAGCAGTGTGCGGGACAGGCCATGCGGATTTCTTGAGGTCCAAAGCCGCAGGAGCCGGATGATCTCTTGTCCCGGGTACTCCTCGGGGCTCCCAGGTCTGACCCCCATGGCTGCAAAGAAGGTAGTGAGGATACGCCGGTCCTGCTCCCTCAAAAGGGCCTGGGACATCGGGTAGCCGATGCGCGTCAGATGGGTGTCGCCGGAGATCGTGCTGTAGCCCCGCTCGCCGCCTTGCACCTCAAGCCAGGCGTCCAGCGCTCCCCACATGTCAGCCACAGATTTGAAGTGGGCGCGCAGTGTGGTCTGTTCGTGCTCGCCGACACCAAACACGTCAGCTAGTCGCCTGTAGTAATTGGAGGACGAAATGTCCCCATCCGACGCCATCTTGGAGGCAGCCAGCACACTTGCCGCGAGTAGCGGCAAGCTCGGCGGAGCGTCATTCCGGTGCCCGTAAGCCCATTGTTGGCAGCGCCACTCAAGACGGGTAAATATTTCAGTAGGTCGGCCCCAGTACAGTTCTGCGCTCACTGAGTCTGCCAGTCTCACGGCTAGGCCGTGGCGGAGCATCAGCGAACCTTCCGTCCGCTCGTCCACGTAGAAGACCGCCGCGTGGCCGGACATGCGCCGACCAAAGAACTCTTGCTCCAGTGCGCTCTGCCACTGGTCGTACGCCGACTGCCGTGACCCGCCGGACACGCCAACTCCCCTCACTGGCACTGCCCCTACGCAGAAGGAAGGCTCCCCTCAGCGTTGGCGAGCCGTATCGGGCCCTGCCAAGTCTGCACGCAGGCGCATATGCACATCATCGGCGATGTCTGCTGCACTTGTGAGTGAAAATCGCCATTTCTCCGCAGCTAAAGGCTGCTCACGGTCACATCCCGTCCTGTGGTGTAGCCGTGCGGATCGCGCGACGCCGCCCGGCCCTCTGACACGGTCACCGGTCGGGTCGACGCGCGGCGGTCCGCGCTACCCTCGCGTGCTGGTGCGGCGATCTGGCGCACCAGTAGCAGTTCAGCAACCGTGGCCTGCAGAGTCGTGGCTGACCGGCGCTGCCCCACTTCCTCTGCCTCAGCGGGCCGGGCCGCCACCTCTGGACGCTCGTACCCAGGCCCGTACGCGCGTCCAGCGCTGCGACCGGTCCCCCCGGGAATGGATCACCTGCGTGTAGTGAAACCCCAACCCGGCTGCCGACACCCCGGTGTTCCGCACCCGGTACTCCAGATTCGCGGCGATCACGGCGCTGAGGACCGTCAGCAAGAGTCCGCCGTTTCCCGCGCCTTCGGAGTCCGTGGTGATGCCGTAGACGGTCATGACCGCGAAGGGGATCGTGGCCACCGCGAATATCCAGGCCAGCCCGCGGAAGAACTGCTGACGCCGCCGCGTCTCCCCGGCGTCCAGGACGCGGATGGTGACGTTCTTCCGGCAGGTGGGGCAGACGACCTTGGCTGTCTCGGGGCCGTGGTCGGGGCGGCGGAGACGCATGCGCGTCTTCGGTTCGCCGCTGCTGTTGTGGATGAGGTGGAAATCGACGTGTGAGTGAACCGGAACCAGCTGCACGACTACCCCCGTTGGCGTGGTCGGAGGAGCATGGCAGCAAGCAGGCCCGGCGAACAGGGTTCAGCGCCTGCGGTTCGGGCTCCACTCGTACGTCATCGGTGCCGTCTCGACGACTTCGCTGGGCCAGGTCTGCCTCACCTGTTCCAGGCGCTGCTGATGCTCATGGACCCAGTCACCCTCCGGGCGGATTACCAGAAGCGTCGAGAGACGGTCCGGGTCTTCGACCGCGACCCGCAGTTGGCCGTCCTCGTTCATGTGGAGGGTGAGGCTCAGGCCTCGGTCCCCTCCGATGGTGGCCTGTCGGCCCGGGGCAAGGTCGGACAGGTCTTGTTGCCAGTCGTCGAGGTCCTCTTGGAAGAGGTACACATCCAGCCCGGCGTCGACGTCGCTCGCGGATACCAGCACCTGCACCTCGGCGTACAGAATGTCGTGGCCGGTCAGCACGCCCGGCTCGGAGCGTCCGGTGACGCGCACGATGCAGCGGGTTCCGTCCGCGTCCTCCAAGTGGATCAGGTCCACCGGATCAGGTTCGGCCATGACGACACTCGCCTCCATCTCGTCGAGAGCGCACAACTCGCACCGACCTACCTATGATCCGTACGCCTCGCCCCGCACCGGAAGGCACCCCCATGCCCCTCCCCACCCTCCTCGCCGTCTTCGCCCACCCCGACGACGAGTCCATCTCCGCCGGCGGCACCCTCGCCCGCCACTCAACCTCCGGTGCCCGTACCGCAGTTGTCACCGCGACCTGGGACGCAACCACCCACCGCGCCGCCGAACTCGCCGAAGCGCTTCGTATTCTCGGCGCCGAGGCGCCCCGCATGCTCGGCTACGCCGACTCCCGTGTCCCGCAGTCCGCCCCGGGCAAGCCACGCTTCCTCGACGCGCCGCTCGACGAAGCGGTCGGGCAACTGGTCGCGCACATCCGGGAGTTCCGGCCGGAGATCGTGGTCACGCATGATGCGTACGGTGGGCTGACCGGGCACGAGGATCATGTGCACACGCACCGGGTGACCCTGCTCGCCGTCCACGCGGCCGGACTTGAGCGGCTCTACCCGGGCGCCGGTGAGCCCTGGCAGCCGAGCGTCCTGTACCTGGCCACGCATCCGCACTCGGCCACAGCCGCGTGGGGCGGGCATCTCGCCCCCACCGGCAAGGCCATGCTCACCGTGCCGGACGAGACGGTCAGCGCGACCGTCGACGTCAGGCCCTGGCTGGAGCAGAAGGTCGCCGCTGTGCTGGCCCACCAGACCGAGGTCGAGCGGGGAGCCGCTCCCGGGCTGATCGCCGGGCTCGCCCCCGCCGAACGGGAACTGCTGCTCTCCACCGAGTGGTACATCCGCCACGACCTCGTCTCCGCATCGGCGCCGGCAGCGCAGACAGAACTCGCCGTGTAGGGAAGCCCTGGTTCCAGGGTGCGCGCATCTCCATGAGGCCGCCAGTTGTCAGTCGCCGGTTGCCGGTTGCCGGTTGTCGGATGTCGGATGTCGGTTGTCCGGGCTTGATGGCCGCTGAGGTTGCGGGTCGGGTCCGTTGGAGGAAGCTGGAAGTACGGGGAAAAGGGGAAACATGACGAGGGAACCACAGGGGTGGTTTCGAGTCGCCGGTCCCGTTCTCTCCCCCCTTCTGCTCTCCCCCCTTCCCCTTCCCCCCCCTTCCCTCCCCTTTTCTTGCCTCTTTTCGGAGGTCCGGATGACCACCCTGCGACTGGCCACGTTCAATGTCGAGAACCTCTTCGCGCGCTGGCGTTTCAAAGAAGGTGTGAATCCCGCGGATGCCAACAAGCGGGGGTGGATAGTCGATCGGACTCAGTTCGTCGAGCTGGGTCAGGACGACAAGGCCATCACCGGGGCCGCGTTGCGCGAGGTCGGTGCGGACGTGCTCGCTCTTCAGGAAGTGGAGAACGTGGACACGCTCAAGCACTTCCGCGCGCGTTCGCTCGGTGCGGCCTATCCGTACGTCGCCGGGGTGGACGGAAACGATCCGCGGCTGATCGACGTGGCCGTGCTCTCCAGGTTCCCGATCACCCACATCCGCTCCCACCAGCACTTCCTGGACCCCATCAGCCCTACGACGGCCCTGTTCTCCCGGGACTGTCTCGAGGTCGACGTGGAGGTCGGGGCGGGCGCCTCGACGCGGACGGTGACGCTGTACGTCAACCACTTCAAGTCGATGAGCGGCGGGCGGAGCGAGACCCGCGAGAAGCGAGTGCAGCAGGCCGCGAAAGTCATGGAGCTGGTCACCGAGCGCTTCGGCCGCAACCCGGGCGACAGTGCGTTCGTGGTCCTGGGAGATCTCAACGACTACCTGGCGACGGACGAGGAGGGTACTCCGGGCATAAGCGATCTGGTCGGCTGGGACCAGGTGGAGAACGTCGTGACCCGGCTGCCCGCGGACGAGCAATGGACCCACTACTACGCCAAGGACGACGAATACCACCAGCTGGACTACCTGCTGCCGTCGGCCTCGCTCGCCGCCGCTACCACCGTGGTCCCCGAGATCTACCGCAAGGGGCTGCCACTGCGGGCGAACAAGTACACGGGCCCCCGCCTCATGGGCGTCGGCATGGACAAACCCAAGGCCTCCGACCACTGTCCGGTCGTCTTCGAGATCGAGGTCGCGTGAGGGCTGTACATGGTGCTCAGGTCTTCCCGAGCTGGTCGTACCGCCCCAAGAAGCGCGGCGCGCCGTTCTCCACCCGGTGCAGGAAAAGGCCGTTGACCAGGTGGAACTGTTCGGTCCCCGCGTCGAATGCGATGGTCTTGGCGAGGCCCTTGTAGCTGGACGCGCGGAGCCTGCGCACCATGGCGCCCCGTTCGACCTCGACAGCGCCGAGCCCGCCCAGTCCCTGAGCGACGAAGAGCAGCGCGTCGTACGCCTCCACCGCGAAGTGCACATGTGCAGCAGCGTCAGCAGTTCGCCGCTGTCCGTGTCACCGCTCTCCGCGTCGCCGTCGTCGTCGGATCCGATGCCGGCCAGGTCGGGTTCGTCGTGGACCGTGCGGTAGAGCAGGGCGTCCACCGTGCCGGTGCCGAAGGGCGGGCGGCCGGTCGCCGCGTACGCGAGCAGACAGCCCAGCGAGAAGATGTCGCGCGGCGGGCCCACCTCCGCGCCGCGTGCCTCGGCCTGCTCGGGGGAGAGGAAGCCGGGCGTGCCGACGACCATGTCGGCGGAGGTGATCGCGGTCTCGTCGGTCGCGCGGGCGATGCCGAAGTCGATCAGGCGCGGACCGTCCACGGCGAGCAGGACGTTGGCGGGCTTGACGTCACGGTGGACGAGCCCGGCCGCGTGCACCTCGCGGAGCGCCATGGCGAGCATCCGGCCGAGGATCCGTACGCTCCGGGCGGGCAGCGGACCATGCCGTACGACGGCCTCCCCGAGCGAGGGTCCGGGCACGAAGACGGCGGCCAGCCAGGGCTCCACCGCGTCCGGGTCGGCCCCGGTGACGGGGACCGCCCAGGGGCTGGTCACCCGGCGGGCGGCCTCGACCTCGCGGCGGAAGCGGGCGCGGAAGTCCGGCTCGTCGGCGTACTCGGCCTGGATGACCTTGACGGCGGACAGTGACCCGGCCTCCGTACGGCCGAGGTAGACCACGCCCATGCCGCCCGCGCCGAGGCGGGCGAGGAGCCGGTGGCCGCCGATCGAGGAGGGGTCGGTGGGGAGCAGACGCTCGCTCATTCGGCCGCCCCCAGTTCGGTCTCGACGTCGCGCAACATCTGGGTTATCGCCTGGCTCATGGCGGTTCTGACCTCTGCCTCGGTCCTGCCCTTGGCGCCCCGGCCGACGACGGCGACGGTGACCTGGCCCAGTCGGCTCTGGGTCCAGTAGTAGTAGTAGTAGTGGGGGCCGCCGAGTTCGTCGCTGTAGTACTGGCCGCCCTCCGAGAGCGAGTCCTCGGAGGTGAAAACGGTCTGTCTCGGCGCACTACGGAATGGCCGCGTCCCGCTGCCGGATCGCCCGCCTCTCCTCCCGCCGACGCCACCACGCGAGCCCGAACCCCACCCCGGCGATCAGCGCCGGCACGGCCAACTCCGTTGCCAGGGAAGCCACCCAGTCCGGGTTCAGCTGCCGCGTCGTACCGCTGGTGAACCGGCAGGTCGCCTGCGGGGGAAGGAAGCTGTGGTCCAGGGTCGTCGGCGGGTTGGTTCCCCAGTCCGCGCCCGCCGCGCAGGCGGACGAGGGGCCCGCGAGCAGCTGCCAACCGGCCAGCGCGTAGAACATCAGGAACGCCGCCCCGGTCACGAAGAACGCCACCGCTGTACGGCGCAGCTTCGCGGCCCTGGAGACCGGCTCCACGAACGGGCCGCCCAGCTCCGGCTCGAACCACTCCGCGATCAGGGCGGCGAACAGACACACGACCAGGATCAGCATGCTGAGCCAGAGCAGCCCGCCGAGGACGAACCCTCCCCCGACGGACGTCACGTCCCCGTGCTCGAACTCGCAGATCGTGGCCGGGGGAAAGGCCTGGTTCCGGATGTCCCCCAGCTTGCCCGGACCCGTCACCAACCCCTGCGCGCACCGCTCGTCGAACTCCAGCATGCCGAACAGCGCCAGCGCCGAACCGACGACCACCGCACCGAACGAGATCCCGGCCGCGACCCACAGGCCGCCGGTCCGGTAGCCGCCGTACGTGCGCGTGTTTGACATTCGCGCACAGTAACCGAGCGCGAGGCCGATGGGGTCCGGTGGTCGGATGATCAGAAGCCCCGGTGGACTCCGTCCTCGCCGACAGCCGCCGCGAACTCCCAGAAGTCCATGTTCGCGATCGACAGGTTGTTCTCGATGCCCCACAGCTCGCTCGCCACGACGCGGAGGCAACGCCCGTACTCCTGCCGCAGATCCACGACGAGGAGGGGGAACTCCTGCGAGGCCAGGGCCGGTGCGTCCGCCAGGACGAGGATGGGGTGCTCGTACGCGGCCGGGAGCACGGCGAGTGCGTCCTCCGTGGTCGTTCCGGCGAACCGGTGGTCGGTGACGAGTTCGACGTTCGGCAGGAAGTCGTCCTCGCTCGGTGTGGCGAGGGCCTGACCCAGGGCCTCCCACGCCGCGTCGCTGGAGAAGTCGGTGCGCAGCACCAACGTGTCTGCGGTGCACGGCAGTTGATCGGTCACCCGCGCAGATTACTGCCGCTGCGGAGGTGCGGAGGTGCGGAGGTGCGGAACGAGTCGCCCCGTTGAGCTCCCTGTGTGACAGCTAAGCCCAGACTTAAACGTGTGGCGGCTTCTCGGCGGCCGGCGACAGCATGGGGAATCGCGGCGCCGCGTCACCACCATCCGTGTGAGCTCACCGGACAGCAAGTTCCCGAACGTGCCCAGCTGTTGCTCTCTTCCTTCAACAGATAGGGATGACATGTCCGTAGTGAAACGGTTCGCGTCCGTCGCGGCGGCGACCCTCGCCCTCCTCGCCGTGGGGCTGACCGGCCCGGCATCCGCCGGAACCGCGCAGGCCGACACGGCCTTCGGCGCGCAGGCCCGTGCCGCCGGACTCACCCAGGTGCAGGCCGACGCCCTCCAGACCGAGGTGGAAGGCAACCTCGCCCGCCTGGGCGGACGCCAGGTCTCCGCGAACGAGATCCGCCTGGCCGAGGGCGCGACGCTCCTGATCCCCGTCCCCGGCGAGAAGTACGCCCGCGACCTGACCAGCCCGGCCGGCACCCGTACCGCGGCGGCGTGGGAGTGCGACTACGGGTGGTTCTGTATGTACCGCGGCGAGAACGGCACCGGCGAGCGACTCGCCCTGTACTACTGCCAGGACCGCCTCCTGGACAACTGGACCGGCTACGGCTCCTGGTGGAACAACCAGACCCCCGGCACCCAGGCACAGTTCAAGGACCGGAACCGCAACGTCATCTTCACCACCCCCGGCGCATCCAGCTGGGACGACAGCTACTACTGGACCCCCGTCTGGTACGTCAAGCCCTGCTAGACCGCACCTGTCACAGCTCTCGCCCGGTCTCTGTCGGAGGCCGGGCGAGCGCGCGGTGCGAGGCCGTAACCGGCCCGTGCGTCCTGGCATATGCGGCAGGGGTGGCCGAATGCCCCCTTGTCCCCGCTGACGGGGGTCGGTCAGTGTCGTGGGGCACCGCTATTCACCCGATGACCGACCACCATCGGAGACCCCATGCTGCGGGTGCACTTCACCGCTGACGACGTAGCGCGCGTCCGTGTCGCCACCGCCGCCGACCCCCTCTGGGAGATCACCAACAGCTTCCAGGCGCTGGCCGAGGAGGACCACAGCCTGGTCTTCGGCGACTGGCGGCGCCAGGTACGGCCGCTGCTGGGACCGGCGGACGGGCTGCTCGCCGCGCTCCTGCCGCCGCGCGGCTACTCGCCTGACTTCCTCACGCCCGAACCGCCCGACACGCCCAACTCGCCCAGCTCGCCCGGCCGGGGCGGTACCCCCGACCTGGAGAGCGCGGTCGACACCGTACTCCGGACGCCCAAGTCCGTCCTGCGCGGCGACCTCAGACTGCTCGCCGCCTCCTCGGAACGGCCGCAGCGGCTCCGGCTGGCCGGGGTCCGCGAACTGGCCGAGGGCGAACCCGCGGCGCTGCGCCGACTCGGCGCCACCCTGCACACGTACCACCGGCGGGCGCTCGCCCCCTTCTCCCCGCACATCCGGGCGCAGGTGGACGCCGACCTGGCCGCGCGGGCCCGGGCCGCGCTGACGGGCGGCACCGACGGACTGCTGGGGAGCTTCCGGCCGGTACTGCGCTGGGAGCCGCCCGTACTGGAGGCCGACTATCCCGTCGAACGCGAACTGTGGCTCGGCGGGCGGGGGTTGCTGCTCCAACCGTCCTTCTTCTGCTCCCGAAGACCCGTCATGCTCGCCGCCCCCTCCCCCGAACGGGCCCCGGTCCTCGTCTATCCGATCCAGCACACCCCCGGCTGGGCCCGGCCGCGGGGTGCCACCCAACGGGACGCGGAACTGGGCGTGTTGCTCGGGCGTACCCGGGCCGCGATCCTGGAGGACGTCGTGACGGGCCGTACGACCGGTGAGCTGGCGCGACGGATCGGGATCTCCGGCGCGGCGGCGAGCCAGCACACCGCCGTCCTGCGCCAGGCGGGCCTGCTGCTGAGCGTGCGCCGCAGCAGACACGTGCTGCACACCATCACCCCGGCGGGGCTCGCCCTCCTGGGCTGCGCGCCGCGGACACCGTTCGGCAGGTGAGCCACGGCTTCGACGTGCATTCGGCGTGTACCGGTCGGCGGTCCAGTCCGGTCCAGTCCGGTCCGGTCCGGTCCGTCCGCAACTGCCGGGCCCGTTCCCACGTCCTCAAGGGCATGAAGGCAGCGGTGCGCAGCCGGTACGGGCCCCCGGACGTCGTCCGGATCGTCGAGACGGACAAACCCGCGGTCGGGGACGAGGACGTCCTGGTGCGGGTGCACGCCACGACCGTCAACCGGACCGACTGCGCCTACCGCGCCGCCCGGCCCTTCTTCATGCGCGCGCTCACCGGGCTCACCCGGCCACGGCTCACCGTGCTCGGCACCGAGTACGCGGGCGTGGTGGAGGCGGTCGGCGGCGGCGTCGCGTCCTTCGCCGTCGGTGACCGGGTGTTCGGGTACAACGAGGGCCCGTTCGGCACCCACGCCGAGTACGTGTCCGTTCCGCACGACGCGGCCATCGCGACCATGCCGGACGGCATGACCTTCGAGGAGGCCGCTCCCGGTACCGAGGGCGCGCACTACGCGCTGGCGTTCGTCAGGAAGTCGGGCGTCGGGGCCGGGCACGACGTCCTCGTGTACGGCGCGACCGGCGGTATCGGCTCGGCGGCGGTGCAGTTGCTGAAACAGCGCGGCGCGACCGTGACCGCGGTGTGCGACACGGCGCATCTGGAGCTGGTCAAGGGGCTCGGCGCGGACCGGGTCGTCGACCGCACGGCCCAGGACTTCACGCGGGACGAGCAGCGCTACGACGCGGTGCTCGACGCCGTCGGCAAGAGCACGTTCGGGCGCTGCAGGCGGCTGTTGAAGCCCGGCGGGGTGTACTCGTCCTCGGAGTTGGGTCCCGGCGGGCAGAACGTGTTCCTGCCGCTCGTCACGCCGCTGTTCCGGGGGCGGAAGGTGGTGTTTCCCTTCCCCGTGGAGGGTCAGGAGATGGTGCGGTTCCTCCGGGGGCTGATGGAGACCGGGGAGTTCAGGCCTGTCATCGACCGGCGGTACCCGCTGGAGCGGATCGCCGACGCCTACCGGTACGTCGAGACCGGCCAGAAGATCGGGAACGTGGTTATCACCGTCGTACCGCCGGACTGATCAGACCCACGTCGTGCCAAGGCCCGCGGCCCCCGCGGCGGCGACCAGGAGGGCGATGTTCAGGCCGATCTGCCGGGCCTCGCCACGCGAGACGTGGACCGCGATGCCGCCGACCTGGATCAGGACGAAGCCGATGGCCGCGGCGACCGCGAGCCAGGGCGCGATCCCGGTCAGCGGCGGCAGGATCAGGCCGGCCGCGCCGAGGACCTCCAGGGTTCCGATGAGTCTGACGACCGGCATCGGGACTCGGTCGACCCACCCCATCATGGGCTGGAGCTGCTCCTGGCTCTGGAGGACCTTCTTGCCTCCGGCGTAGAGGTAGAACACCGCGAGCAGCGCGGCGACGACCCAGTAGGCGACGGTCAAAGTGGCTCCCCTGCACGGTGGTTACCGGGCGGGAGTCGCTCCGGTTGCCTCATCATGGGTGAGCGTCGAGGGGCTTACAAAAGGCACACATGTGTGCCCTAGGCACATGGAGTTGTCGTCATGTCGCAGCACCAGCACACGTGCCTGATCCGCGGCGACGGCGGGCGGACGCTCCGCGCCGTGCTCGACCGGATCCGCAACAAGTGGACACTGCTGATCGTGGCGACCCTCGACCAGGGCCGTCTGCGCTTCACCGATCTGCACCGGCAGATCCCCGGGATCTCGCAGCGGATGCTGACGCTGACCCTCCGGAACCTGGAACGCGACGGCCTGGTGTCCCGGACGACGTACGCGGAGGTCCCGCCCCGCGTCGAGTACGCGCTGACCCCCACCGGCCAGAGCCTCATCCCACCGGCGCTCGCCCTCGCCGGGTGGGCGACCGAGCACATCGCGGAGATAGAGGCGGCGGCGGACGGCGGAAGCGAGGACGGCGACCAGGCCGACCCCGTCACTGGGGCAGCCGTGTGATCGGATCAGGCATAGTCGATTGGCATAATCGGAACGACCGGCGCCATCAAAGCACTTGGACGGGACCGCCTTGCTCTTCCTGAACCTGGATCGCGGTTCCCTGCTCCGTGGGCTCGCGCTGCTGTCCGGCGCCCTCGCGCTCGCGCTGTACTGCTGGGGGCTGCTGCACGTCTTCGGTGCCGTGCTGGAGGCGGAGGACGGCGGGGCGGACTCGGCGCCGGTACGGCCCTGTCGTACGACTCCTACGAAGGGTGTCGAGGCCCTCGACTACACCATCGAGTACGTCCCCCTGCGGTTCGTCTGCGAGACGCGTGGCGGCGGGAGTTACGTCTCCGATCGCGTGCCGGGGTACGTCAATCCGGGCGCGTTCGGGTTCGCGCTGGCCGGGGTCGCGCTCGCCCTCGGCGCCGGGTACGAGGCCGAGTCGGCCGCCCGCCGGGCCGCCGCCACCCCGCCGGACGAGACACCCAGGATCACGGGTTAGCCTCGCCCCGTACGACATGACCGACCGCGCGGGAGGCAGGCCACCATGGCGAAGACGACGAAGGTTCCTACGGCGCTTGTGGCCGCCGGCGGGCTTGTCGGCGGGTACGGCGTCGCTCGCTGGAGCAGGAACCGGCAGCTTGGCGGGGCGGTACTGGCTGTCGCCGGGACCGTCGCCGCTCAGCAGTGGCGGGAGCAGGCGGGGGTGGCTGCTGCGGGGGCGTTGACCGTGGCGTACGTCGGTGCGTTTGCGGGGTCGCACCCCTTGGCCAAGAGGGTGGGTGCCTGGCCTGCTGTGTTCGGGGTTGCGGGGGCTGTCGCGCTTGCGTCCTGGGTGGTGGCCGACCGGCGGTAGGGGCGCCGTTTAGGGGTTGTTGGGTCGGTGCTGCGCCGTCGTGGCTGGTCGCGCCCGCGCGGCGGAGCCGCAAATCGATACAGCCCCGCGCCCCTGAAGGCTTGCCCCTGCGGGGCTGCCTTCAGAAGGCCGCCTGGAACGTCCTTCTGTACGCTTGCGGGCTTGTTCCCACCACCCTCTTGAAGCGGTCCCTGAACGCCGTCGGGGAGCCGAAACCCGTTTGGGCGGCGATGCGTTCGACCGGGTGGGTCGTCGTCTCCAGCAGGTGTTGCGCCCGCCGCACGCGTGCCCGGTGCAGCCACTGCAGGGGTGTCGTGCCGGTCTGTTCGCGGAAGCGGCGGTTGAGGGTACGGGTGCTCATGCCGGCCTGGGCCGCGATGTCGGCCAGTGTCAGGTCGTCGCGGTCCGCCTGCTCCTCCAGCCAGCGCAGCACCGGTTCCATCGTCGCGCCCGCCGGGGCCGGCGGCTGGGCCTGGACGATGAACTGGGCCTGGCCGCCTTCCCGTTCGAGGGGCATCACGCACATCCTGGCCGCCTGCGCGGCGACCGCCGAGCCGTGGTCGTTGCGGATCATGTGCAGGCACATGTCCAGGGCCGCCGCCGCGCCCGCCGAGGTGAGGCACCGGCCGTTGTCGACGTACAGGACGTTCGGGTCGACGGTCACCTTCGGGTACATGGCCGCGAGATCCTGGGCGGCGATCCAGTGCGTGGTCGCGCGCAGTCCGTCCAGCAGGCCGGTCGCCGCGAAGAGGAACGCGCCGACGCAGATCGAGGCGATCCGCGTCCCGTTCGCCGCCGCCGCGCACAGCGCCTCCGCGACGCCCGGCGGCAACGGCAGGGTCGGGTCGACGGTGCCCGGCAGGATGATCGTGTCGGCGTCCGCGAGCGCGTCGAGCCCGTACGGGGCCCGGACGGTGAACGGCCCCGCGCTCACCTCGTCCCCCGCCGTCACCGAGCAGACCCGTACGCGGTACGCCTCCCGTCCGTCCGGCAGCCGCGCCCAGCCGAAGGCGTCGATCGGCGCGGAGAGGTCGAAGGGGATGACACCTTCGAGGGCGAGCACGGCGACGGTATGCATGGTGAGAGCCTAGAACCCGGCCCTGGCGAGAATCCGTTGACCCCTGGCAGAACCGCCACTTCTGCGTGCCCCTCCCCGCGCCTAGCGTCACCCCGTGACCAAGTTTCTCCTCGCCATCCATGTCCTTGCCGCGATCGTCGCAGTCGGTCCCGTCACCGTCGCGGCCAGCATGTTTCCGCCCAGCGCGCGGAAGGCGCTTGCGGCGCCCGATGATCCTCGGGCGCTGGAGACCGTGCGGCTGTTGCACCGGATCTGCCGGGTGTACGCGGGGGTCGGCATCGCCGTGCCTGTGTTCGGGATCGCGACGGCGAGCAGCATGGGGGTGATGGGGGATGCGTGGCTGATCGTGTCCATGGCGTTGACGGTGGCTGCGGCGATCGTGTTGGTGGTGCTGGTGCTGCCTCGGCAGGAGTCGCTTGTCGAGGGTGGGGCGGATCGGGCTGTGACCGTTCAACTCGGCATGTTCACCGGGGTCTTCAACCTGCTGTGGGCGACGGTGACGGTGTTGATGATTGTGCGCCCGGGGTCCACTACAGGGGCGTAGGTCCGGTGGTTCGTCTGCGGGCCCGGTGGGGGCTTGTCGCGCAGTTCCCCGCGCCCCTAGGGGGTCACCGCAAGCCCTGCTGGGAACTCACCGCCGACACCAAGCCCTCCAGTGACTCCTCCTCCACCCTGAACGCCCGGCCCACTCCCGCCGCCACCAGCACGCCCGCCGCGATTACCAGGGTGAAGAAGGCCCAGGTCAGGGGCCAGGCGTTGGCGAAGCCGTCGGGTGGGCCGGGGTGGGTGCGCAGGGAGATGTACATGAGGGCCGCCGGGGGGACCGCCACCAGGAGCAGGGGCCAGCCTCGGCTGTCTCGGTAGCCGAAGTAGGCGGCCAGGAGCAGGAGTACGACGCCCAGGGCGACCACCCCGACACCCGTCACCGGGGTCGTCTCCTGGGTCGAGCCCGCGCTCTCGACGCGGTTGCGCAGGTCCCAGGGGACGCAGAGGACGTACGCCGCCGAAGCGACGACGACGCCGAGTGCGCGCGTCAGCCAGCGCTCGGCCCAGGGACGCGCCCCCAGCGGCCGGAGCAGCTTCCCGGTAGTGCCAGTACCAGTCATCTCGGTCATACGTACGAGGGTTCCCTGCTCGGGAGCGGTCCGACAGAGTACGGATACTCAGGTGCGGGTACCTAGTCGCTGTACCTGGCTGCTACCTGGTTGCCGCCGGTCACACCCCTACCGCCCGCGACAGCGTGTAGATGAGCAGGCCGGCCAGTGAGCCGACCACCGTGCCGTTGATACGGATGAACTGCAGGTCGCGGCCGATGTGCGCCTCGATCTTCTTCGTCGTGTGCTCGGCGTCCCAGCCCGCGACCGTGTCCGTGATCAGGGAGGTGATCTCGCCCTGGTAGGTCGTCACGACGTACACCGCCGCGCCCTCGACCCAGCCGTCCACCTTGTTCTGCAGCCCGGCGTCGACCGACATCCGCGACCCCAGCGACAGCAGCGACGCCCGTACGCGCAGCCGCAGCTCGCTGCGCTCGTCCTCCGCCGCCGAGACGATCATCGAGCGTACGGCCGTCCAGGCGGACGCGATCAGGTCCTGGACCTCGCCGCGCCCGAGGACCTCGGTCTTCAGCCGCTCGACCCGCGCGCGGGTGTCCGTGTCGGACTGGAGGTCGGAGGCGAAGTCGTTGAGGAAGCGGTCGAGGGCGCCGCGCGCCGGGTGGGCGGGCGCGTCGCGCATCTCGGTGACGAAGCGCAGCAGCTCCTTGTAGACGCGCTCGCCGACCTTCTTGTCGACGAACCTCGGCGTCCAGCCCGGCGCCCCGCCCGCCACCGCGACCATGACCTCCGCCTCGTGCATCACGAGCCAGTCGTGGGCGCGTACGCAGATCAGGTCGACGACCCGCTTGTGGCCGCCGTCGGCGACGACCCTCTCCAGCATCTTCCCTATGCCGGGCGCGATCTCCTGGGCATCGGCCCGCCGGGTGATGGCCTCGCCGACGACCGCCTGGACGTCGGAGTCGCGGAGGACCGTGAGCGCGCCGCGCAGGGCGGCCGAGAGTTCGGCGGTGACACGGTCCGCGTGTTCCGGCTCGGCGAGCCAGGCGCCGAGGCGGCTGCCGATGCCTACGGCGCGCAGCCGCTGCCGTACGACGTCCTGGGAGAGGAAGTTCTCGCCGACGAACTCCCCGAGCGAGACACCGAGTTGGTCCTTCTTGGTGGGGATGATCGCGGTGTGCGGGATGGGCAGGCCGAGGGGCCGGCGGAAGAGGGCGGTGACCGCGAACCAGTCGGCCAGCGCACCGACCATCCCGGCCTCGGCCGCCGCGGCGACATAGCCCGTCCAGGCACCGGCGCCCTGGTCGCCGGCCCACTTGGCGAGGACGTACACGACGGCGACGAAGAGCAGCAGCCCGACCGCGGTGAGCTTCATCCGGCGCACACCGCGCATGCGCTCCTCGTCGGCGGAACCGAAGGAGGTCATGGCACGCCCCGGGACGGGACGGCCGCCCGTACCGCCCCTACCGTCCACACCGTCCCCGGTTTCCGTTCTGGTCCGTTCCACTCGCTCCACCGTTCAGTGATCCTTCCCAGTGATCCCTCACACATTGTCCCTTCTTGACCTACTCCCGGAACGGAACAGGAGTTCCCCGCGTATATCCGGAAGGAGTCCGACCGCAGGATTGGGCGGGCTCACACAGGCCCATCCCGCATCATGGGCTCAGCCCACCGGAGCCCATGGCTCCCCGCCGTACGAGGAGTCACGCATCCCATGACCAGGCGCCACGGTTATGGCCTGCTCGCCGCGATGGTCACGCTCGTCGTGGCCGTTTCCGCCGCCATCTACGTCGGGGCGACCCTCGACGACGGCAGCCGGCACACGAAGGCCGTCAGCCGCGCCCGCGGCGACTCGGGCAACGCCGTCGCCCCCGCGTCCACCGGTGCGTGGGTCGGCACCTGGGCCGCGTCCCCGGTCGACGGCGAACCGGGCACCCAGGCTAAGGGCCTGGCCGGCCGCTCCCTGCGCAACGTCGTCCACACGGCGGCAGGCGGTACGAGTGCCCGCGTCACGCTCTCCAACCTGTACGGCAAGCAGCCCCTGACCATCGCCCACGCCTCGATAGCCGTCGCCGCCGCCGAGAACAGCGCGGCGGCCGACGCCACGACGATGCGCCGCCTGACCTTCGGCGGCAGCCCCTCGGTGACGATCCCGGCCGGCCGCCAGATCGTCTCGGACGCGGTACGGGTGAGCGTCCCGCGCGACACGGACATCCTGGTGACGACGTACTCGGCGGTCCCGTCCGGCCCGGTCACCTACCATCCGCGCGCCCGGCAGATCTCGTACGCGGCGGTGGGCGACCACACGGAGGACCCGACCAGCACGGCGTACACGGAACAGACCGAGGCCTGGCGGTACGTCACCGCGGTGGACGTCCTCAGCAACCAGGCCGACGGGACGGTCGTCGTCCTCGGCGACTCCCTCACCGCGGGCAGCACGTCCAGCGTGGGCACGAACAGCCGGTGGCCGGACGTCCTGGCCGACCGCCTCCACTCGGCGGCGGAGTCCGGCTCCGACGTGCCCCGCTACAGCGTCGTCAACCAGGGCATCGGCGGCAACCGCGTCCTGCGGCACGGCGGTGTCGGCACACCGGCGCCCAACGCCAGCGGGCTGACACGGTTCGGCCGGGACGTCCTCGGCCGCACGAACGTCAAGGTCGTCGTCATCGACCTGGGCGTCAACGACATCCTGCGCGCCCGCGACCCGAAGACCCTCAGCGCAACCTCGATCGTGGCGGGCCTGCGCGAACTGGTGGCCGAGGCACATGGCCGGGGCCTGAAGGTGGTGGGCGCGACGCTGATGCCGTTCGGCGGCTTCCGCGGCTACTCGGCGACCACGGAGTCCCTACGCCAGTCCGTGAACGCACAGATCCGCGCGGGCGGGGTGTTCGACACGTACACCGACTTCGACAAGGCACTCCGCGACCCGTACGACCCGCGCCGCTTCCGCCCGGAGTACGACTCGGGGGACCACTTGCATCCGAGCGACCGGGGGTACGCGCGGATGGGAGAGGTGTTCGACCTGGAGAACTTGAAGGGGGCGGCGCCTGCGGAGCTGTGAGTGCGGGTGCGAGAGCGTGGGGGCTGGTCGCGCAGTTCCCCGCGCCCCTAAAAGCCCGTCCGTCCCGATCCGTTCGACTGCCAGCCGGTGGGGGTTGCTCGCGCAGTTCCCCGCGCCCCTGACGGGGCATCCCTGCCCGCATAGCTGCGGGCATGAGTGCCGCTAGGGGCGGCTCCCGTCCCACCGAGAGCGGCACCCCGTACAGCGCCGGGCTGCGCGACCCACCCCCGGCACCAGCGCCAACCCCGGCTCAGTCCTCGTTCCGCTTGTGCATGTTGTGCATCCCGTGGTGGAACCCGGAGTCAGAGCCACCCAGCTCCCCCCGACCCTCCCGCCGCTCCAGCTTCTCCTGGCGGCGTTCCTCTTTCAGGCGTTGGCGTTCCGCCTTCGGGAGCTTTCGGGTCACTCCCACCCCGCCCCAGAAGGCGAACCCCTGGATGATCACGCGGGGGCCGCCGGGGTCGCCCAGGACGCCTTCCTGGCCGTGGTCGAAGCCCCCCATGATGCCGACGCCCCGCACGACGACCTCGACGCCGGGCGGCACGATCACGCCCATGCCTCCCATGATCACCGCGCAGTTGACGACCACCTCACGGTCCGCGAAGTTCGCGTCCCGCAGATCGATCTCCCCACCGCCCCAGAACACGAACGTGTTGAACCGCCGGGGCATCGTCCAGCGCCCCCTGCGCTGAAACCCGCCCATGATCGCCACACCCCACCGCGAAGAACCCTCGCCCCCGACGATCCGGTCAGGCCAACCTCCGCTTCCCGTAGGTCGCTTGGCCATGTTCACCGCGGGGCCGGGCAGGTCACGCGTGATCGGCGTCAACTCGCCGTACGTACGCGCCTGGTAGGTCGCGTCCAGCCGCTCCTCGAACTCGGCCATGTCCAGCCGGCCCTCCGCGAGGGCGTCCCTCAGTACCTCGGCGACTCGTTCACGATCGGCGTCGGAGGCGCGCAGCTCCGGAAGGTCGTCCGTCATAGAGGCAGCCTACGAGGTGGCCGCTCCCGGCACTATGCCAATGTGCCCGAGGTCCGGTCGGCGTACATCTTCGCGATCACCGCCTCGATGTCCGGCTCCCGTACCGACAGGTCCACCAGCGGATACTCCGCCGCGATCCGCGCGACCAGCGGAGCCGCCGAATCCGATGCCGGGAACGCCAGCCACTGGCGCGGGCCCTCCACCCGTACGACCCGTGCCGACGGCACCTCGATCGGCGGCAGTTCGCGCTCCAGGTCCACGACCAGGGTCCGCTCGCTGTCGCCCACCTCGTGCAGGCCGGTCAGCGGGCCGTCGTACATGAGACGGCCGTGGTCGATGACCATCACACGCGAGCACAACTGCTCGATGTCCTGGAGGTCGTGGGTCGTCAGCAGGACCGTCGTGCCTCGTTCGGTGTTCAGGTCGCGGAGGAACTCGCGGACCCTCGCCTTCGAGATCACGTCCAGGCCGATCGTCGGCTCGTCGAGGTACAGCACCTCGGGGTCGTGCAGCAGCGCCGCCGCGATGTCGCCCCGCATCCGTTGCCCCAGGGAGAGTTGGCGGACGGGGACATCCAACAGGTCGGCCAGTTCCAGGAGTTCTACGCAACGGTCGAGGTTCGACCTGTAGCGCTCATCGGGAATCCTGTACATGCGGTGCATCAGGCGGTACGAGTCGATCAGTGGGAGGTCCCACCAGAGTGTTGTCCGCTGTCCGAACACCACGCCGATGCGTCGTGCGAGGCGGGTGCGTTCCCGGGACGGGTCGATGCCCGCCACTCGGAGTCGGCCGCCGGTGGGAGTCAGGATGCCCGTCAGCATCTTGATCGTTGTCGACTTTCCGGCGCCGTTCGGGCCGATGTAGCCGACCATCTCCCCTCTCGCCACCCGGAAGGAGATCGAGTCGACCGCCCGCACCTCGCGCCGCTCGCTCCGCATGAACCCGGTCTTCTTGCGCACGTCGAAGACCTTCTCGACCCGGTCCAACTCAATGAAATGACCGTCCATCTGGCTAACTCCCCGTGCTCCGGTACGAACGCAGTCCCGCCCGCCAGGCCAGCCCGGCCAGCGCGCAGCAGCCCGCCGCCACCAGTGGTGGCAGGAACGCCACCCACTCCGGCAGGTCGAGCGGATAGGGGCGGCCCAGCACGTACAGCGCGGGCAGCCAGTTGACGAAGGCCAGCGGGAGGACGAAGGTCACCCCGCGCACCAGGTCCTGCGCGAAGAGGCCCGGCGGGTACTGCAACAGCGTGGCGCCGCCGTACGTGAACGCGTTCTGCACCTCGGAGGCGTCCCGCGCCACGAACTGGAAGGCCGCGCCCCCGACGAACACCGCGCAGAAGATCGCCCCGCCGCTCACCATCGTCACGGGCACCAGCAGCACCTTGAGCATCGTCCAGTGGACGTCGTCGAGGGCCAGCAGGGCGTAGCCGAACACCATCAGACCCTGGGTGATCCGGCCCAGGCGGCGCAGCGCGAAGCGGTCCGCGGCGACCTGCGCGAGCACCGGCGCCGGCCGGACGAGCAGCGTGTCCAGGGTGCCGTCGCGGACCCGGCGCCCCAGCCGGTCCATCGACCCGACGACGAGGTCGGCGATCCCGAACGCGATCGACGACAGCCCGTACAGGAACGCGATCTCGGGCAGCGAGTAGCCGCCGAGACTGTCGACCTGGGAGAACATCAGCACGATCGTCAGGAAGTCGAGGCCGGTCGCCGCGAAGTTGCCGAACGTGGTCATCGCGAAGGAGGCCCGGTAGGCCATCGTGGACCGGATCCACATCGCGGCGATCATCCGGTACGCCCGGACACTGTCGAGCACCCGGGCGGTACGGCTCAGCGGCCCGTCGTCCCAGTCGTCGTCGGCCCACCGGTCGTCCCGCACACCGGTCTTCACCGCGCCGACGACACCCCCGTCACCCACCCTGAACCACCACCCTCCGAGTAGCCGCCGCCTGCAGCACACGCCCCGCCGCCAGCAGCGCCACCGCCCATCCGGCCTGGAAGGCGTACGTACTCACCGCGTCCGCCTCCCCCAGCAGGATGTCCGCGGGCGCCTGGATCAGCGCCGCCCAGGGCAGGGCCCGGATCACCTCGCCCAGCAGCCCGGGGAAGACGTTCAGCGGGAGCACCATGCCCGAGCAGAAGACTCCCGCGAGCCATGCCATCTGGATGATGCCCGCACCGTCGAGAAGCCAGAACGCGGCCAGCGCCAGCAGGAACCGGAACGAGTAGCTGACCACCATCCCCAGCGCGACCGCGACCAGGAACTGCAGCCAGGTCAGCGCGGACGCCGGGAACGCCAGATCGAAGGCCCACGCGCCGAACGCGACCGGGATCACACCCCGGCCCAGCAGATGGAACAGGGCCCGGCCCATGTCCTGGGCCAGCCACCACAGCTGGAGGTCGGCCGGCCGGTAGAGGTCGATCGCGATGTCACCCGTACGGATACGCTCGATCAGCTCCTCCTCGAAGCCCGCGCCCATCACGCACATCGTCATCAGCAGCGCCTGGCCCAGCCACACGAAGGTGAGGGCCTGGGACTGGTCGTACCCGCCGAGGTGCGGCCGCTCGTCCCACAGGGCGATGTAGGTGTAGGCCAGGATCACGCCGAAGACGGTGTTGGTGAACACCCCCGCGAGCGTGGCCGCACGATAGGTGGCATACCGTCGGAAACCCCCCGCCGCGACGGCCGCGTACAACCGCCAAGAACCCACCGACACCAGCCCTCTCCCCCGTATCCGCCCCGTATACGGACCGAAACGCAAGAGCCTAGTCCGCACCCTTCCCCGCCCGCCACGCGTTTTCAGGCAGGACGCGTACCGAGGTCAGGGAACTGATCGCGTGTTGCGGCAGTCTTCAAGAGGGGGCGTAAGAGACGTTTGAACGCGTGAGAGGTCGTACGGGAACGTACGACGCGAAACAGGAGTCCGTGCACGACATGAGCGACCAGCCAGAGCCGCAGCAGCCGACGCAGGGCTGGACACCGAGAGAACCCGAAGTGGCGGAGGACGGGGCGCCCGAGAACGCCGGGAAGGCCGAGAAGGTCAAGAAGCCGAAGCGGCCCCGGCGCACCGGATGGCGTCGGCTGGTGCCGACCTGGCGGTTCGTGCTGGGCACGTTCGTGCTCGGGATCCTGCTGGTCGTCGGCCTGTTCGCGTTCGGCTACTACGCGGTGCACATCCCGGCGGCGAACGCGGCGGCCACCAAGCAGAGCAACGTCTACCTCTACGCCGACGGCAGCCAGCTCGCCCGCGACGGCGAGGTCAACCGGGAGAACGTGCCGCTGTCGCAGATCTCCAAGGCCGCCCAGCACGCCGTACTGGCCGCCGAGGACCGCGACTTCTACACCGAGTCGGCGGTCGACCCGAAGGCGATGCTGCGCGCCGCCTGGAACACGGTGACCGGCAAGGGCAAGCAGTCCGGGTCGACGATCACCCAGCAGTACGTGAAGAACTACTACCTCGCGCAGGAGCAGACCGTCACCCGCAAGGTGAAGGAGTTCTTCATCTCGATCAAGCTGGACCAGGTGAAGACCAAGGACCAGATCCTTGAGGGCTACCTCAACACCAGCTACGCCGGCCGCAACTCGTACGGCCTGCAGGCCGCCGCCCAGGCCTACTACGGCATCGACGCCATCGACCTGACGGCCGGCCAGGGCGCCTACCTCGCCGCGCTGCTGAACGCGCCGAGCGAGTACGACGTGATCGCCCACCCCGAGAACCGGCCGGCCGCGCTCGCCCGCTGGAACTACGTCCTCGACGGCATGGTCAAGAAGGGCTGGCTGACGGAGGCCGAGCGCAAGGCCACCACCTTCCCCGAGCCGAAGCAGTCGATCGTCTCGACGGGCATGTCCGGCCAGCGCGGCTATCTGGTCAAGGCGGTCGACGACTACCTCTTCGACAACAAGATCCTCACCGAGGACGAGCTCCAGGCCGGCGGCTACCGCATCACGACCACCCTGCAGAAGCCCAAGCAGGACGCCTTCGTGAAGGCGGTCAACGACCAGGTGATGAAGAAGCTCGACAAGAAGAACAACAAGGTCGACAACTACGTCCGCGCGGGCGGTGTCGCCATCGACCCGGCGACCGGCAAGGTCCTCGCGATGTACGGCGGCATCGACTACACCAAGCAGTACGTCAACAACGCGACCCGCCGTGACTACCAGGACGGGTCCACGTTCAAGCCGTTCGTGTTCACCGCGGCCGTCGAGAACGGCTCGGTGACCCAGGACGGCCAGACGATCACCCCGAACACGTACTACGACGGCACCAACGAGCGCCCGGTCCAGGGCTGGGACGGCGACGAGTACTCCCCCGAGAACGAGGACCAGGTCTCGTACGGCAACATCACGGTCCGTACGGCCACGGACAAGTCCGTCAACTCGGTGTACGCGCAGCTGGCGGTGGACGTAGGCCCCGCGAAGGTCAAGCAGACGGCCATCGACCTGGGCCTCCCCTCCGACACGCCCGAGCTGAACCCGTACCCGTCCATCGCGCTCGGTACGTCGACGGCCAGTGTCCTCGACATGGCGGAGGCGTACGCCACGCTCGCGAACCACGGCAAGCACGGCACGTACACGATCATCGAGAAGATCACCAAGGACGGCGAGGCCGGGTCGGTCACCCTCCCGAAGCAGAAGACGAAGCAGGTGGTGTCGCGGGAGGCCGCCGACACGACCACCTCGGTCCTGCAGAGCGTGGTGGAGAGCGGTACGGCGACGGCGGCACTGGAGGCCGACCGCCCGGCGGCGGGCAAGACCGGCACCGCCGAGGAGGACACGGCCGCCTGGTTCGCCGGCTACACCCCCGACCTGGCGACGGTCGTCTCGGTGATGGGCCAGGACCCGAACACAGGCAAGCACAAGTCCCTCTACGGCGCGATGGGCCTCGACCGCATCAACGGCGGCGGCGCCCCCGCCGAGATCTGGGCCCAGTTCACGAAGGCCGCCCTGAAGGGCAAGAAGGCGAAGGAGTTCGACCTCCAGCTCCAGGAGGGCGCCGAGGAACAGCAGGCCCCGCCCGCCGACACCCGGCCCGACCCCGGCACGGACGCCGGCCAGGACAACGGCGGCACCACGGACGGCGGCCAGGAGACCCCGGGCGCGACAACCGGCGCCAGCCCGACACCCGGCGGCACGACGACGGACGGGACCACCACCACCGGCGGCACGACGACGACCGGCGGGACGACGGACACCGGCGGAACCACCACGACCGGCGGTACGACGGACACGGGCGGCACGACGACGGACGGCGGAACGACCGACACCGGCGGCACGACGACCGACGGCGGCACCACCGACACCGGCGGCACGACGGACACGGGCGGGAACACGGGAGGGACGACGCCAGGGGTGGCGACGGGCGCGCTGACCACGTCGAGAAGGGACTGACGACAGAGGGGCTGACGAGAGAGGGGCTGGTGACGATGGTCACCAGCCCCAAATACGTACGGCAGACAGCGCTGATTTACAGGTACAGGCCGGTCGAGTCCTCGGAGCCCTCGAAGCGGTCGGCGGCGACGGCATGCAGATCACGCTCGCGCATCAGCACGTAGGCGACGCCGCGCACCTCGACCTCGGCGAGGTCCTCCGGGTCGTACAGGACGCGGTCGCCCGGCTCGACCGTCCGTACGTTCTGCCCGACCGCGACGACCTCCGCCCAGGCCAGCCGACGGCCGACGGCCGCGGTGGCGGGAATCAGGATGCCGCCACCGGAACGCCGCTCGCCCTCGCTGGTGTCCTGCCGCACGAGCACCCGGTCGTGCAGCATCCGGATGGGCAGCTTGTCGTGATGGGTGCTCTGCTCATTGCTTTTGGCGCTCACACTCCGAACCTACCTGCCTCGTCAGCCCTTGCGCCGCCGGGTTCCCAGAGCGAGCAGCCCGACCAGCCCCACGGCGACGAGGGCGACGGGCACGATCCGCTCCAGCCGGGGCGCCCCGTCCTCACGGACGAACCGTCCCTTGACGTCCCCGACGACGCGGTTGACGCCGACGTAGGCACGCCCAAGGGTGTGATCGATGTTGGCCGCGACCTTGGCCTTGGCATCGCCGACGATCGTCTTCGGGTGCACCCGCACCCCGATCTCGTCGAGCGTCTCGGCCAGCGTCTCGCGACGGCGCTTGATGTCCGCCTCGATCTGCACCGGGGTTCTGCTGTCCGAGGTGTCCGCCACCGTACGCCCTCCGAAGTCCGCTGATGCGTTGATGCACTAATGCCCTGCTCCGGACAGTCTGTCAGCTCCGCTCGGGACCGCACTGTCAGCACCCCCGGATAGGCTCGGTCCCGCGCCCTTCACAGGCGCGCGTGGACACACAGCACAGGACGTACGAGGAGAGCAGACGGATGAGCGAGCGACTCCAGCCCGGGGATGTGGCCCCCGCCTTCACCCTGCCCGACGCCGACGGCAACGAGGTGTCGCTGGCCGACCACAAGGGCCGCAAGGTCATCGTCTACTTCTACCCGGCCGCCCTGACCCCCGGCTGCACCAAGCAGGCCTGCGACTTCACGGACAACCTCGACCTCCTGGCCGGCGCGGGGTACGACGTCATCGGTATCTCCCCCGACAAGCCGGAGAAGCTGGCGAAGTTCCGCGAGAAGGAGGACCTGAAGGTCACCCTCCTCGGCGACACGGACAAGACGGTCCTGCAGGCGTACGGCGCCTTCGGCGAAAAGATGAACTACGGCAAGACGTACGTCGGAGTCATCCGCTCCACGATCATCGTGGACGAGGAGGGCAAGGTGGAACGGGCCCTGTACAACGTACGGGCGACGGGCCACGTGGCGAAGATCATCAAGGACCTGGGCGTCTGAGACGCCGCTCCCGGTGAACGTCGTACGGCGATCATCGTCATCCCGACAGGGCGTCGCAGGCTAGGAGTTGAATGTGGACTCGCAGGACCCGCAGGACACTGCCAAGAGGCTGCGGGCGATCAGCGACGAGCTGTCGGACCGTTTCTACGAGCGGGCCGACGTAGTACGCACACTGGTGGTGACGCTCCTGGCCGGGCAGCACTCGTTGGTGCTCGGCCCGCCCGGAACGGCGAAGTCCGAGATGGCCCGGGAACTCACGGGCCGCATCGAGGGCGCGGCCTACTGGGAGATCCTCCTGTCGAAGTTCACCGCGCCGACGAGGATGTTCGGCCCCATCGACGTCGCCGCACTGGCCCGGGGTGAGTACCGCCAGGTCTACGACGGCCGCGCCACCACCGCGCACGTCGCGTTCATCGACGAGATCTTCAAGTGCTCCACGGCGGCGCTGAACGAGACGCTGGGCTACCTCAACGAGCGGATCTACCACCCCGAGAGCGGTGGCGAGCCGATCCGCTGCCCCCTGATCGGGGCCATCACGGCGAGCAACGAACTGCCGAGCGGAGAGGACACGGCCGCGATCTACGACCGGCTGCTGGTCCGGATCGAGGTCGGATACCTGGAAGACCCCTCGAACTTCGCCGCGCTGGTCCGCTCGGCCGTCAGCCGCCCGGCGGCACCGGCACGGACCACCATCGAGCTGGCCGCGCTGCAGCACGCCGTCACGGAAGCCGTCCCGGCCGTGGACGTCCCCGACCTGATCGTGGACGCGGTGTGCACACTGCGCGCCGCCCTGCGCCGCAAGGAACTCGTCGCCTCCGACCGCCGCTGGCGGCAGGCGGTGGGCCTGCTCCAGGCGTCCGCGTACCTCGACGGCCGCCCGTCGGTCGCCGAGACCGACCTGTCGGTGCTGACCCACGTGCTGTGGGACTCGCCCACGGAACGCCCGACCGTCGAGCGGGAGGTGCTGCACCTGGTCAACCCCGACGCCAAGGAGGCCCTCGACCTGGCCGACGTCATCGAGGAACTGGAGGCCCAGCTCGACGCCATGGCCGGGCAGTCCCGCGAGGCGCTGAGCGAGTGGGTCATCAAGAAGGCCCACAACCAGCTCGCCCTGGCGGGGAAGCGGCTGGAGAAGCTGCGCCAGGAGGCGGCGAGCGCCGGCCGCTCCACCGCCGCCATCGACCGGGTCACCGGCCGCCAACGCGCCGTCCGCGCCCGCGTCCTCACCGAGGCCCTCGGCGTCGACGCGAGCATGGTGCAGGCCCAGCTCTGAACACCCCACACAAGCCGGCGAGCCCGGCCGGGACCGGACCGGGCCTGTCCGCCACCGCCACCGCCGCTCCCGAGCGGCACACCGCGGCCGTGGTCGCGGACCGGTTCGACCGGATCACCTGGCGCGACACCTACGAGCAGTCGGCCGGACTGCGCGACCTGGCCGAGGAACTGCACAGACGCCACGACCACACCACCGACCTCCTGACCGACGTGTTCCTCGCCGCCTACAAGGTCGGGCCGCGACTGCGCGAGCGCACGGAAATGGGCCCCTCCCGGCTGGTCAACCACCAGATCATCACCTCGCTGATGGAGTCACCGGAGTTCGCCGGACTGCACCGGGAGACGGTCGGCGACCCCTACGCCGCCGCCATGGCCGTACTCGCCCAGGCGGCGGCGCTGCGCCGCATGCTGGAACGGACCCGGGACGCCCAGGAACAGGCCGAGCGGGCCGAGCAGACGGAGCAGGCCCAGCGGGCCGCCGAAGACGCGGCAACCACCGCGAGCGAGGCACTCCAGCAGGCAGCCGAAGGGACGACGGACGGGGCGGTGGCCGGGGCGGCAGACGGGGTGGCGGACGGGGCCGCTGAGGAGGGCACCGTGTCGACCCCGGCCACCGTCACCGCCGTACGCCAGGCGATCAAGACCGCCGAGGCAGCAGAGGCAGCCGAGGCCGCCGCACGGCAGGTCGCCCAAGCCGCGGCGCAGGCCCTCGCGGCGGCGGCGCCCGGTGTCCGGGCCGCCGCGCGGAACGCGACGGCGCAGGCCGCCGAGGCCGTGCGGGAGGAGGCCGCGCTGATGCGGGCGTGGGGCGTCGCTCCGGGCAGGCTGGAGCGGATGCCGTTCGACGAGCGTGCCCGGCTCGCCGAGCGGCTGCGCACCGGCCGGCTCGCCGAATGGGCCGAACTGATCGGCCGTTTCCGGCAGATGGCCGCGGGTGAGCGTGCCCGCAAGGTGGAGAACACCACCGGCGAACTGGTCGGCGTGACGCTCGGCGACGACCTCTCTCGCGTGATCCCCTCCGAGCTGGCCAACCTCGGCCTGCCCGAGCTGCGTGCGGTGTTCGCCGTGCGCTACGCCGCCGGGGAGCTGATGCTCTACGACAGCCAGGGCGAGCAGGCCACCGGCCAGGGCGCCGTCATCGCGTGCGTGGACACCTCGCACTCCATGTACGAGGCGGGGCCCGGCGGAGTCACCCGGGAGGCGTGGGCAAAGGCATGCGCCCTGGCGCTGCTGGACCAGGCCCGCGAGGCGGGGCGTGATTTCGTCGGCATCCTGTTCTCCGCCCCTGGCAAGATCCAGATCTTCCGCTTCCCGGCCGACCAGCCCGCGGAGATCCCCCAGGTACTCGACTTCGCGGAGACCTTCCTAGGCGGCGGAACCAGCTACCAGACACCACTCTCGGCGGCCGGGAAGCTGCTGGAGGAGGAGTTCAACGACACGGCCCGCACGCGCGGCGACATCGTGATGATCACCGACGACGACTGCGGGGTCACCGAGGAGTGGATGCGCGGCTGGAACGACGCCAAACACCGCCTGGGCTTCCGCGTCTTCGGCGTGGCCGTCGGCACCCCCCGCGTCGCCGAAGCCGACTCGGTCCTCGAGTCCCTGTGCGACAACCTCCGCACCATCGAGGACCTCACGGACGTCCACACGGCGGCCGACCTCTTCCGCGTGATCTGACCCGGCCTCCAACGCCCGTGAGTGGCTGGGCCACCCCACCTGGTGCCGCAAAAGGGGAGGGTGCCTCTCGCGGGGTGATGTGTTCGCCCCGTAAACTAGGTGCTACCGGTTGAACGTAATGACCGTTTTGGGCGGCCGTGTCGTAATTGGCAGCCGAGCTGGGTTTAGGTCCCAGTGGGTTAATCACCCGTGTGGGTTCGAGTCCCACCGGCCGCACACGCAAAGAGGGGCCGCCCACCGGGCGGCCCCTCTCCCGTTCGTCAGCCCAACAACTCCCGAACCACCGGCACCAACCCCCGAAACGCCTGCCCCCGATGGCTGATCGCGTTCTTCTCCGCGGCCGTCAGCTGCGCGCACGTCCGGGTGTCGCCCTCCGGCTGGAGGATGGGGTCGTAGCCGAAGCCGCCCGTGCCCTCCGGGGTGTGGCGGAGGACGCCCCGCAACTGCCCCTCGACCACCCTCTCCGTGCCGTCCGGCAGCGCCAACGCCGCCGCGCACGCGAAGTGGGCGCCCCGGTGTTCGTCCGCGATGTCCGACAGCTGGGCGAGCAGTAGTTCCAGGTTCGCTCGATCGTCCCCATGCCGTCCCGACCAGCGCGCCGAGAAGATGCCCGGCGCGCCGTTCAGGACGTCCACGCACAGGCCCGAGTCGTCGGCCACCGCCGGGAGGCCTGTTGCCTGGGCCAGGGCGTGGGCCTTGAGCAGGGCGTTCTCCGCGAACGTGATGCCCGTTTCTTTGACGTCGGGGATCTCCGGGTAGGTGTCCGCGCCGACCAGGTCCATGGGGAGGGCCGCGTCGGCGAGGATCTGCCTCAGCTCGGTGATCTTTCCGGCGTTACGGGTGGCGAGGATCAGGCGTGTCATGGCGTCCAGTATCCCGGCAGCACCGGGCTCGCCTGCGACTCGTTTACGACGACTCGGACAACTACGACGTGCAGACCTTTGTCAGTTCTCCCGCCGCGTCCGTCACGCCGCTGATGTCCGGGGTCTCGTCGCCGTTCTTGATGGCCGTCTGGACGTTGTTCACAGCCGTGTTGAGGTCGTCGACCGCCTTGTTGACGTCGGCGTTGTCCGTCTTGTCGCCGATGTCGCTGAGGTTCTTGTCGATCGAGTCCAGGGCCTCGGACGCCTGCGTCGGGTCGTTCGCCGCGTTCTCCACCGCCTGCTGGAGGTCGGAGACGCTGGTGGCGATGGCATCGGCGGTCTGGACGCAGTCCAGGGCCTTGTTGACGGCGTCGCAGCCGGTGGTGAGCCCGGCGGTCAGCGCGACGGCTGCCACCGTGGCGGCAATGGCGGTGGCACGGCGCCCTCGTCCAAGTCCTCGTCCAAGTCCTCGTCCGAGTCCTCGGGCGTTTCGGAGTCGGCGGCTTACGGGCATCGTTGGGGTTCCCTCCGTTGGTTTGTCGGGCGTACGGCGGCATGCCGTACGCCCACGTTCCTGCGTATCCCTGGAGACGCGCTGGATCAGGTGTGCGGTTGCCCGCCACCGCCACCCTATTTGGTCTGCCCTTTACCTTTCCAGGGCCTCGTCCAGCGCCTTGCGCTGGAGTGCCGCCAGGTCCGTGCAGCCGGCGACCGCGAGGTCGAGGAGGGAGTTCAACTCCTCGCGGGCGAAGGGCTCCGCCTCCGCCGTGCCCTGGACCTCGACGAAGCGGCCGTCGCCGGTGCAGACGACGTTCATGTCCGTCTCCGCGCGGACGTCCTCCTCGTAGCAGAGGTCGAGGAGGGGGACTCCGCCGACGATGCCCACTGACACCGCGCTCACCGTGCCGGTGAGGGGCTGGCGGTTGGCCCTGATCAGCTTCTTGGCCTGGGCCCAGGCGATCGCGTCGGCCAGGGCGACGTACGCGCCGGTGATGGCCGCCGTACGCGTGCCGCCGTCGGCCTGGAGGACGTCGCAGTCGAGGACGATCGTGTTCTCGCCGAGCGCCTTGTAGTCGATGACCGCGCGCAGGGAGCGGCCGATCAGGCGGCTGATCTCGTGCGTACGGCCGCCGATCTTGCCGCGGACGGACTCGCGGTCACCGCGGGTGTTCGTGGCGCGCGGGAGCATCGAGTATTCGGCGGTGACCCAGCCCTCGCCGCTGCCCTTGCGCCAGCGCGGGACGCCCTCGGTGACGGAGGCGGTGCAGAAGACCTTCGTGTCGCCGAAGGAGACGAGGACAGAGCCCTCGGCGTGCTTGCTCCACCCGCGTTCGATGGTGGCGGGGCGGAGCTGTTCGGGGGTGCGGCCGTCGATACGTGACATGGCGACGAGCCTAGCCGTAACGGCGGAAGGGGCCCTTCCCGTCAGCGGGAAAGGGCCCCTCAAGGGTGAACATCCGTACCAGGTACGGGGGTTCGGGGGTACGGAGGTTCGGGGTACGGGGGTTCGGACCCGGGAGTTACATCATGTCCTCGATGTCCGCCGCGATCGGGTCGGCGTCCGTGCCGATGACGACCTGGATCGCGGTGCCCATCTTGACGACGCCGTGGGCGCCGGCGGCCTTCAGGGCCGCGTCGTCGACCAGTGCGGGGTCGGCGACCTCGCAGCGGAGGCGGGTGATACAGCCCTCGACCTCTTCGATGTTGTCGATGCCGCCGAGTCCGGCAACGATCTTCTCAGCCTTGGTGGACATGTCCTTCTCCCTGGTCCGAGCCACTTTGTCGCAGTAACCCACAGTTGACCGATCTTCGCGAACGGTCTGCGGACGGTACGCGCACTGTCCGCGCATCGTTCGTCGACTGGTCTACACCAGTCTGAATCCGTTGTGAAATCGAGGGTTCCTTATGCGTCCTTCACCGTGCTACAACATGGTCTACACCACTGAGTGGTGTAGACCATGTACCCGTTGGAGGAAGTATGAGCACCACCACGGCGACGGCGACCCCCGCGAAGAAAAGGGGATCCGGCCTGTTCCAGGGCCTGCAGAAGGTCGGCCGCAGCTTGCAGCTCCCGATCGCCGTGCTTCCGGCGGCGGGGCTCCTGCTCCGCCTCGGACAGGCGGACTCGCAGGAGAGATTCCACATCCCCGCCGATGTGGCGAAGGTGTTCGCCGGGGCCGGTGGCGCCCTGCTGGACAGTTCCTTCGGTCTGCCCCTGCTGTTCTGTATAGGTGTGGCGATCGGCTTCGCGAAGAAGTCCGACGGCTCGACGGCGCTGGCCGCCGTGGTCGGGTTCCTGAGCTACTACGCGGTGATCCACCAGTACCCGATCAAGGACGGCCACGAGGGCGCCACCTACACGGCGACCGGGCTGGGCGGCGGCTTCTGGCAGAAGGGCAACGAGGCCGCGCAGGCCGCGAGCTTCCAGAACCCGGGCGTGCTCGGCGGCATCATCCTCGGCCTCCTGACTGCGGTGCTCTGGCAGCGGTACCACCGCAAGCAGCTCGTCGACTGGCTCGGCTTCTTCAACGGCCGCCGTCTCGTGCCGATCATCACGGCCGCCCTCGGTACCGTGCTCGGTGTCCTGGTGGTCCTGGGCTGGCAGCCCATCGGTGACGTCATCACCGACTTCGGCGAGTGGATGACCGGCCTGGGCTCCTTCGGCGCCGCTCTCTTCGGCCTCATCAACCGCGCGCTGATCCCGATCGGCATGCACCAGTTCGTGAACTCGGTGGCCTGGTTCCAGATCGGCGACTTCACCAACTCCGCGGGCACGGTCTTCCACGGCGACCTGCCGCGCTTCTTCGGCGGCGACCCGTCCGCCGGAATGTTCATGACCGGCTTCTTCCCGATCATGATGTTCGGTCTGCCGGCCGCCGCCCTCGCGATCGCGCACTCCGCCCGCCCCGAGCGCCGCAAGGCCGTGATGGGCATGATGCTGTCGATGGCCCTGACCTCGTTCGTCACGGGTGTCACCGAGCCGATCGAGTTCACCTTCATGTTCATCGCCCCGGTGCTGTACGCCATCCACGCGGTCCTCACCGCGATCTCGATGGCCGTGACCTGGGCCCTGGGCATGCACATGGGCTTCAGCTTCTCGGCCGGCTTCATCGACGTCTTCATCAACTGGGGCATCTCCACCAAGCCCTGGCTGCTGATCCCCGTCGGCCTGGTCTTCGGCGCGATCTACTACGTCGTCTTCCGCTTCGCCATCACCAAGTTCAACCTCCCCACCCCCGGCCGCGAGCCCGAGGAAGAGGTCGAGGACCTCACCAAGGCGTGAGCCACCCGTAAGGACACCCGTACGGCACATGACGAGGGCCCCGGAACCGACACGGTTCCGGGGCCCTCGTCGTGCCGCGTCAAAGACTCAGATCTCGTACGACGCCCTCGGCATCGCCAGTTCCACCGGTCCCCTGAACACCTCGCGTGCGTCGGCCAGGTTGACCTGCGGGTCGGTCCACGGGGGGATGTGGGTCAGTACGAGCTTGCGCGCGCCCGCGCGGTTCGCCGTCTCGCCCGCCTCGCGGCCGTTGAGGTGCAGGTCCGGGATGTTCTCCTTGCCGTGCGTGAACGCTGCCTCGCAGAGGAACAGGTCGGTGTTCGAGGCGAGTTGGACCAGCGCTTCGCTGACGCCGGTGTCCCCGGAGTACGTCATTGACTTCCCGGCGTGCTCGACCCGGATGCCGTACGCCTCCACGGGGTGGCGGACCCGCTCGGTGTGGACGGTGAACGGGCCGATGTCGAACGTGCTCGGCTTGACCGTGTGGAAGTCGAAGACCTCGCTCATGGAGGAGGCGGTCGGGGTGTCGGCGTACGCCGTGGTCAGGCGGTGTTCGGTGCCCTCGGGGCCGTAGACCGGGATCGGGTCGCAGCGGCCGCCGTCGTGGCGGTAGTACCGTGCGACAAAATACGCGCACATGTCGATGCAGTGGTCGGCGTGCAGATGGCTGAGAAAGATGGCGTCGAGGTCGTAAAGACCAACATGGCGCTGCAACTCTCCAAGGGCACCGTTGCCCATGTCGAGAAGCAGCCGGAAGCCGTCGGCCTCTACGAGGTAGCTCGAACAGGCCGATTCCGCGGACGGGAACGACCCCGAGCAGCCGACGACGGTGAGCTTCATAAAGCAGAAACCTCCGCTGGCGGGGAGCATCAAAACAAACGTGACGGGGTTCTTGCGGTCCGTCGAGCGTAAGGCGCAAAACCTCCCGTCGCTCCTCCGCCAAGGGCTGTTGTGGGCGAACTCACCTGTGCTGTCACCGGTTCGGCTGGACCTGGAGTGCCGGTAGCGCGGGCGGGTCGGGGGGTGCGCCGGTACCGTCTTCCGTATGGACACGTCATGGTGGCTCGCCCTGGCGGCCGTCGTGCTGCTCGCGCTGGTCGCGGCGCTGGTGGACGGCTGGGGGCGCGGGCATCGGCCCCGGAGCCGCGGGGGCAGGCCGCCGGGACGGGCGGAGGCGCCGGAGCGGCAGCGGGGACGGTCCGTACGGCCCCGGCCTGCGGAGATCTGGTGGGCGAACGTGCCCTACGAGGACGGTCCCGGGGGCAAGGACCGGCCGTGCCTGGTGCTCGCGGTGCACGGGCGGCACGCGACCGTCGCGAAGATCACCAGCAAGTACCACGACGAGCGGCCCGGGGTGATCCCGATGCCGCCGGGTGCGGTGGGCGACGCCCAGGGCCGGCCGAGCTTCCTGGAGACGGACGAGCTGCGTGACCTGCCCGTGTGGGAGTTCCGGCGGCGGGTGGGGGTGGTGGACCCGGCCCTGTGGGACCAGGTCCGACACCTCGCCACGTGAACCACGGGGAATCACGAGGAACCGCGAAAAACCACCGGACTTCGGCCGGTTAGGGCCTTACGCCCAGAGCTGGCCCTGCAGAGTCTCGATGGCTTCCTCTGTCGTGGCAGCCGTGTAGACGCCTGTCGAGAGGTATTTCCAGCCACCGTCGGCGACCACGAAGACGATGTCCGCGCTCTCGCCCGCCTTGACGGCCTTGTTGCCGACGCCGACCGCGGCGTGCAGCGCGGCGCCGGTGGAGACGCCCGCGAAGATGCCCTCCTGCTGGAGGAGTTCACGGGTACGGGTGACCGCGTCCGCCGAGCCGACGGAGAAGCGGGTCGTCAGTACGGAGGCGTCGTACAGCTCCGGTACGAAGCCCTCGTCGAGGTTGCGCAGGCCGTACACCAGGTCGTCGTAGCGCGGCTCGGCGGCGACGATCTTGACGTCCGGCTTGTGCTCGCGGAGGTAGCGGCCGACGCCCATGAGGGTGCCGGTGGTGCCGAGGCCCGCGACGAAGTGGGTGATGGAGGGGAGGTCGGTGAGGATCTCCGGGCCGGTGGTGGCGTAGTGGGCGCCCGCGTTGTCCGGGTTGCCGTACTGGTAGAGCATGACCCAGTCCGGGTGCTCGGCGGCCAGCTCCTTGGCGACGCGTACGGCGGTGTTGGAGCCGCCTGCCGCCGGGCTCGGGATGATCTCGGCGCCCCACATGGCGAGCAGCTCGCGGCGTTCCTGCGAGGTGTTCTCGGGCATCACGCAGACCATGCGGTAGCCCTTGAGCTTCGCCGCCATGGCGAGCGAGATGCCGGTGTTGCCGGAGGTGGGCTCCAGGATGGTGCAGCCGGGGGTGAGCCGGCCGTCCTTCTCGGCCTGCTCGACCATGTGCAGGGCGGGGCGGTCCTTGACCGAGCCGGTGGGGTTGCGGTCCTCCAGCTTCGCCCAGATCCGTACGTCGGTGGACGGCGACAGCCGCGGCAGGCGCACCAGGGGGGTGTTGCCTACCGCGGCCAGCGGCGAGTCGTAGCGCATGGGTGCCAGGGGCCTGTCAGGCCATGCCGCCGGCCACGGCCGGCAGGATCGTCACGGTGTCGCCGTCGGCGAGCTTGGTGTTGATGCCGTCGAGGAAGCGGACGTCCTCGTCGTTGAGGTAGACGTTGACGAAGCGGCGCAGCTTGCCGTCGTCCACGATGCGGGCCTGGACTCCCGCGTGCCGGGTCTCGAGGTCGGCGAACAGCTCGGCGAGGGTCTCCCCGGCACCGGGGACGGCCTTCTCGCCGTCGGTGTAGGTGCGGAGGATGGTCGGGATGCGGACCTCGATGGCCATGGCTCGGGGCTCCTGTCGGGAGTGGTAGGTCGATGGGCGCGCGGCGGCGCGAAAAGCATTCTTCAGCGGGTCATGCGTGTGTGAGGCGCCGCGGCTCACGGCCGTACGGCAGCAGGGGGCAGCATCAACAGATGGCGCTGGCCAGCCTGCACAGGTCGACGTGCAGCCGCGCCACGAGCAGCGGGGTGCTCGGCGTCTTCTCGCTCACGTCGTAGGGAACCATGGGCTCATCGTATCGATTCCCGGTCCGGATCCCGGAGGGTCGTCCCGCATTCTGGACATTTTCGGGCCGTCAGGTGAGATCAGTACGTTTCTACGACGTTGACCTCTTCCTCTGTGACGACGCCCTCGAGGATTCGGAAGGAGCGGAACTGGAAGTCGCCGGCGCCGTCCGTGTCGCGGGTCGAGACGAGGACGTAGTGGGCCTGGGGTTCGTGAGCGTAGGAGATGTCGGTGCGGGACGGGTAGGCCTCGGTCATGGTGTGGGAGTGGTAGACGATCACCGCCTCCTCGTCGCGGTCCCACATCTCGTCGTGCACCTTCTTGTGCTCGCCGCTGTCGAACTCGTAGAACGTCGGCGAACCGGCCGCGTTCAGCATCGGGATGAAGCGCTCGGGGCGGTCCGAGCCCTCGGGGCCGGCGATGACGCCGCATGCCTCGTCGGGGTGGTCCTTGCGGGCGTGGGCGACGATCTGGTCGACGAGGGCCTGGTTGATGGTCAGCATGTTCGTCAGGATAAGCAACGGTGAGAGGCGTGTGGGCAGTCCCGTACCGAGGGGTGGTACGGGACTGCCCACATGTCGGGATGTCTTCGGTTGTTCGTTTGCTGCCGGGCCGGTGGGGGCTTGTCGCGCAGTTCCCCGCGCCCCTGTCGGGGCGCCGGCGCGCGCCCGATCCCGTCCGGACCGGTCAGCTGCGCGCCGCCACCTGCGGGTTGCGGGACTTGAGGACTGCCCAGCCGACACCCAAGGCGGCGGCCCAGCCCGCCATCACGTACAGGCAGACGCGGGAGTCGGCGTCGTACGCGATGAGGGCCGTGACGAAGAGGAGGAAGGCGATGGCGATCCAGCTGCAGACCGAGCCGCCCGGGGCCGGGAAGGAGGAGGCGGGGAGGCGGCCGGCGACCACGCCGCGGCGGTAGAGGACGTGGCTGATCAGGATCATCAGCCAGGTCCAGATGCCGGCGGCGGTGGCGACCGACATGACGTAGCCGAAGGCCTTTTCCGGGACGACGTAGTTGAGGACGACGCCGATGCCCATGAAGGCGACGGAGATGGCGATGCCGAAGGCCGGGGTCTTCGTCGTCGACAGCTTGCTGAAGACCTTGGGAGCCTCGCCGTTGTCCGCGAGGGTACGGAGCATGCGGCCCGTCGAGTACATGCCCGAGTTGCAGGAGGACAGGGCGGCGGTGAGGACTACGAAGTTGACGATTCCCGCGCCCGCCGGGATGCCGATCTTCGCGAACGCCTCGACGAACGGGCTGACGCCCGGGGCGAACTCGGTCCACTTCACGACACAGAGGATGACCGTGAGGGCGCCGACGTAGAAGAGGGCGATGCGCCACGGGAGGGTGTTGATGGCCTTGGGGAGGGTTTTTTCGGGGTTCTCGGACTCGCCCGCCGTGACGCCGACCAGCTCGACCGCGAGGTAGGCGAACATCACGCCCTGGAGGGTCATCAGGGACGAGCCGACGCCCTTGGGGAAGAAGCCGTCGAAGGCCCAGAGGTTGGAGACGGCGGCCGTGTCACCGGCGGAGCTGAAGCCGAAGGTGAGGACGCCGAGGCCGATCACGATCATGCCGATGAGGGCGGTGACCTTGACCATCGAGAACCAGAACTCCAGTTCGCCGAAGACCTTCACGGAGATCAGGTTCACGCCGAAGAGGATCACCAGGAAGACCAGGGCCGTCACCCACCGGGGGACGCCGGGGGCCCAGTAGTTGACGTAGATCGCGGCGGCCGTCAGCTCGGCCATGCCGGTGACCACCCACATCAGCCAGTACGTCCAGCCGGTGAAGTAGCCGAAGAACGGGCCGAGGAACTCCCGTGAGTACTCGGCGAAGGAGCCGGAGACCGGGCGGTAGAGGAGCAGTTCGCCCAGCGCCCGCATGATGAAGAAGACGATCACGCCGGCGAGGGCGTACATGAAGATGAGGCTGGGGCCGGCCTTGGCGATGTTCGCCCCGGCGCCCAGGAAGAGGCCGACGCCGATGGCGCCGCCGATCGCGATCATCTGGACCTGGCGGCTGCCGAGTCCGCGCTCGTATCCCTCTTCGGCCGCTGCGGGCGCTTCGGATGCTTCGGGCGCTTGGGACGTCATGCGTGGTGAACCTTTCTTCCCGGCCCCCCGGACTGATGCAGCGTGAAGATCTATCACGGCCGCACCGCTGATCACCGGGGCGAGTTGTGGGGCACACCACAGGAAGAAGGGGTCAAACGGAGCACGGAAGGGACACAGTCGACGGCAGCGGTAACGTGATCGTTATCCGGATTTGAGCGTCCGCTGAGCGAACACGGAACCGTCACACAACGGGAGATTCCCGTCCCGTCTCATGGCATGAGTGTGGAGACGAGCGTCTCCTGCAAGCCGCCCAGCCACAGATACGCCATCACCATCGGCTTACGGGGGTCCTCGTCCGGCAGCCGGTAGAGGAGGTCGGTGTCCTCCTCGTCGACGACGTCCAGCCGGGAGCCGATCGCCAGGCGCAGGTCGTTGAGCGTGCCCAGCCACTGCTGGGACTCCTCATGGGTCAGCTTGAGCACCGCGCCACCGTCACCGGGCGGCGTCAGCGAGTCCAGTGAGCGGATCACCGCGAGGGCGCTCTCGCGCTTGCCGGTGCGCAGGTCGTTCTCGGTGAACCGGCGGAACTCGGCGGCGCACTCCTTCTCCTCCTGGGCCTGCTCGGGGGAGGACGGTACGTCGACGGGGTCGCCGTAGGCGTCCGGGAACAGGCGCCTGAGGACCGGGTCGGAGGGCGGCTCGCTCGGGCCCTCGGCGAACAGCTCGGCGAGCGGGTCGTCGGGGGCGTCCTCGGCGGGGCCGGGGCCGATCAGCTCCAGGAGCTGGACGGCCAGCGACCGGATGATGGAGATCTCGACGTCGTCGAGCGCGACGGCCGCGCCGCCGCCGGGGAGCGGTTCGAAGTGTCCTGGCATGGAGTGAGTTCGCTACTTCCGGTCCTGCGCGCGGGTCGGGTTGCTTCGGGCCACGTCGGGCTACTTCCGGTCCTGCTGGAGGGTGGCCCACAGACCGTAGCCGTGCATGGCCTGCACGTCGCGTTCCATCTCCTCGCGGCTGCCGCTGGAGACAACGGCCCGGCCTTTGTGGTGGACGTCCTTCATGAGCTTGGTGGCCTTGTCCTTCGGATAGCCGAAGTACGTCTGGAAGACGTACGTCACATAGCTCATGAGGTTGACCGGGTCGTTGTGGACGATGGTGACCCAGGGGACGTCGGGCTCGGGTACGGCGAAGGTCTCCTCCGCCGACTCGGTGCGTTCGATCTCTACGGGAGCGGGTGACGTCACATGCCCATGCTGCCACCAGAAGGGGGTCCCCGGCCAAACGGACCCGGAAATCGTCAAAGTGACGAGATGGGGGTAGCATCCAGCATTATGAACACAGCGGACCTCGGGCTGCCGGTGGATGTTCCCTCTACGGCGCTCTTCACGGATCACTACGAGCTGACCATGCTCCAGGCCGCCCTGAAGGCGGGCACCGCCGACCGGCGGTCCGTCTTCGAGGTCTTCACCCGGCGACTGCCGGAGGGCCGCCGCTACGGCGTCGTCGCGGGCACCGGGCGGGTGCTCGACGCGGTGGAGAACTTCCGCTTCGACCCGGACGTCCTCGGCTTCCTGCGCGAGCGCGGGATCGTCAACGAGGAGACCCTGCAGTGGCTGGCCTCGTACCGGTTCGACGGGGACATCTGGGGCTATCCCGAGGGCGAGGTCTACTTCCCGGGCTCGCCGATCCTCCGGGTCGAGGGCTCCTTCGCGGAGTGCGTGCTGCTGGAGACGGTGATCCTCTCGATCCTCAACCACGACTCCGCGATCGCTGCGGCGGCCTCCCGGATGGCCTCGGCCGCCGGTGACCGCCCGCTGATCGAGATGGGCGCCCGGCGCACCCACGAGCTGGCCGCGGTCGCCGCCTCCCGGGCCGCGTACGTCGGGGGCTTCACGACCACGTCCGACCTGGCCGCCGGTTTCCGCTACGGCATCCCGACCGTCGGGACCAGCGCCCACGCGTTCACCCTGCTCCACGACCGCGAGCGGGACGCCTTCCAGGCCCAGGTGGACTCGCTGGGCCGGAACACGACGCTGCTGGTGGACACGTACGACGTCGCCGAGGCGGTACGGGCGGCGGTGGAGGTCGCCGGGCCCGAGCTGGGCGCGGTGCGCATCGACTCCGGGGACCTGCTGCTGGTCGCGCACCGGGTACGGCAGCAGCTGGACGCGCTCGGCGCGGAGCGGACGCGGATCGTCGTCACGTCGGACCTCGACGAGTACGCGATCGCCTCGCTGACGGCGGCACCCGTGGACGCGTACGGGGTCGGTACGCAGCTGGTGACGGGTTCCGGCCACCCGACCTGCTCTATGGTCTACAAGTTGGTGGCCCGCGCGGAGTCGGCGGACCCGAAGGCTCCGCTCGTCCCGGTGGCGAAGAAGGCGAGCGGCGGCAAGACGTCGATCGGGGGCCGGAAGTGGGCGGCCCGGCGGCTCGACCGGGACGGGATCGCGGAGGCCGAGGTGATCGGTACGGGACCGGTGCCCGGGGAGCTGGCGGACCGGCAGCTGCTGGTCGAGCTGGTGAAGGGCGGCGAGGTCGTCGCCCGCGAGCCGCTGGACGTCGTACGGGACCGGCATGCCACCGCGCGCGCCAACCTGCCGCTGTCGGCGACCCAGCTGTCGCGCGGGGAGGCGGTCATTCCGACGGAGTACGTCCAGTTGCCCGCCTGACCCCCGGTACGACCCCCGGTCCACAGGGGCAACGGGCGTCCACGTGCGCCGGTTGCCCCGAATGCCCCCTCCCGAAGCGGTCCTCGGGCCTCTAGGCTCGGTAGTTCACATATTCACACTGGCCGGGCCCGCACCCCTCCACACCAGTCGAAGGAAGACCGACCATGCGCCGCGCCCTGATCGTCGTCGATGTGCAGAACGACTTCTGCGAGGGAGGCAGTCTCGCGGTGGCCGGGGGTGCCGACGTTGCCGCCGCGATCACCGAGCTGATCGGGCAGGCCCCCGCCGGATACCGCCACGTCGTGGCGACCCGCGACCACCACATCGCCCCCGGCGGCCACTTCGCCGACAACCCCGACTTCCGGCACTCCTGGCCCGCGCACTGTGTGGCCGGCACGGAGGGGGTCGGGTTCCACCCGAACTTCGCGCCGGCGGTCGCCTCCGGTGCGATCGACGCGGTGTTCGACAAGGGGGCGTACGCGGCGGCGTACAGCGGCTTCGAGGGCGCCGACGAGAACGGGGTCACGCTGGCGGAGTGGCTGCGGGCGCGCGAGATCGACGAGGTGGATGTGGTCGGCATCGCGACCGACCACTGCGTGCGGGCGACGGCCCTGGACGCGGCTCGTGAGGGCTTCCGCACACAGGTGCTGCTCGACCTCACGGCGGGCGTCGCCGAGGAGACGACGGAGCGAGCGCTGGAGGAGCTCCGCGGGGCGGGCGTGGAGCTGTCGGGCAAGCCGGTGGTGTAGCCCGGTTTCTTCGCCCCCGCCGCCCCTACCCGTCCCATCCCTGGGGGCTGCCGCCCCCAGACCCCCCTTGTCGCGCTGAACGCGCTCGTCCTCAAACGCCGGACGGGCTGGATGGCCCGGCCGGGGGTGGGGCGCCGGTGGGGTGATCTTGGGGCGGCTCGGTGGGGCCGTGTGCGGTGCGGGGCGGCGGTGACCGCAGACTCCGGGGAGGTCGGATCGTCGTTGCCGCGGGGCCCGTCGGCGACGGGAACGGAGTCGCCGGTGCCCGGGATGCGTAGATCGCTCAGGTCGACCACCTTGCCTAGGTGGTTGCCGAGGGCTTGTGTCGTCGTGCTGCTTGTGGGGGGTTGCAGTGTGGGCGGGCTGGGGGAGAGGAGCGCCCGGCTGCCGGGGACGGCTGGTGCCGGGGAGCGTGGGGGTGGGGGTGAGGGGGCGGTGTTCGAGCTGCTCTGGGTGGATCCCCGGTCGCGTGCCGCGCGGCAGGCCGTCGCGTGGCGGGCGGTGGGGCGGGACGCGGACGCCGCGCTGATGGACCGGATCGCGAGCCGTCCCCAGGCCGAGTGGGTGACCGGGGCGAGCCCCAGGGTCACCGCCCAGACGGTCACCACGGCCGCCGCGCGCGCCGGGCGGACGGCCGTGCTGGTGGCGTACGACATCCCGGGCCGGGACTGCGGCCAGTACTCGGGCGGCGGTGCCCTGACCGAGCCGAACTACCGCGCCTGGGTCGACGAGTTCGCGGCCGGGCTCGGTGACCGGGGCGCGTATGTGATCGTCGAACCGGATGCCGTCGCCCAGGTGGTCGCGGGCTGCGCCCAGGTCGTGGCGGCGGACCGGTTCGCGCTGCTCGCGTACGCCGTCGAGCGGATCAAACGGCAGCCGAACGCGCGCGTGTACCTCGACGCGGGCAACTCCGGCTGGATCCCGGAGCCGCCGCGGCTGGGCGAGGCGTTGCGGGCAGCGGGCGTGGGACAGGCCGACGGGTTCGCCCTGAACGTCTCCAACTTCCGCACCGACGCGGACAGCCAGGCCTACGGCGACGCCCTGTCGAAGGCCCTCGGCGGCAAGCACTACGTCGTGGACACCAGCCGCAACGGCAACGGCCCCTACACGGACACCACGGACGCGGAGTCGTGGTGCAATCCGCCGGGGCGGGCCCTGGGAACACCGCCCACGACGGTCACCGGCCATCCGCGACTCGACGCCCGCCTGTGGATCAAACGGCCGGGCGAGTCCGACGGCACCTGCCGGAGCGGCCCGGCGGCCGGCCAGTGGTGGCCGTCGTACGCCCTCGAACTCGCCCGCAACGCACGGCCGTGAGCCCGGGTTTGGCCGCGCCCGGGGCGTGTCACGGCTGCCACGCGTACCGCACATCCGGCTCGCGCTCCTCGTTCCCGCTGCCGTCCGTGTGCTCGACGGCGACGAAGCCGTGCCGTTCGTAGAAGCGGTGGGCGGGCTTGTTGACCTGGAAGGTCCACAGGGTCAGTCCGCCCGGGCTGCGCTCTTTCGCGAGGGCGACGAAATGGTCACCGATGCCGCGCCCACGCCAGTCCGGGAGCAGATACAGCTGGACCACCTCGCCACCGGCGAGCACCATCACGCCGACGATCCCACCCCCGGACGACACCTCCGCGACCCATGTCTCGCGGTGCGGCACCACCACGTCCCGGAAGTAGTCACGGACCTCGCTGTCGGACCGCGGCCAGGCAACGGTCGGCAGAGCGGCAGCTCTGGACCGCAGCAGCACATCGGCCGCGGCGTCGGCATCCCCGGCCACGGCACGGCGGAGGGTGATCTTCGGGGCGGGGGACGAGGTGGTCACGGGGGCGGAGCCTGTCAGAAGGGCTGTACGGAATGCACCTCGATTTACGGGATCACAGGGTCGGCAGGCTTCAAAGCCGCCCCCGAGTCTGCTTCCGGCTCCGGGACGGCGGCCGTCGCTGTGATCTCCACCAACTGCCCCGGGTAACCGAGGCAGGCCACTCCGATCAGGGTGGACGAGTGAGGTCCGGCAGACAGGGCGGACGCCTCGACGGCCGCCCAGACGGCGGACAGAACCTCGGGCTCGCGGCTTACGACATACACGTCGGTCGACAGGACATGTGCGAAGTCGGAGCCCACCGCTCGGAGTTGCTCGCCCAGGTTGGCGATCACCTGCTCTGCCTGCCGCACGGGATCGCCCACGCCGACGATCCGCCCCTGCGCGTCCAGTGGCACGGAGCCGGCGAGAAACGCGAGACGAGTGCCCGCCTCGACGACGGAGGCGTGGGAGTAGGTGGGCGGCGGGAACAGACCGGGGACGGTGACGCGCTTGAGCATGGCGGGCCCCTCGAGAAGGAGTGGGAGTGGGAGGCGGAACGGTGGATCGTAGGGCAGGCGCGCGGGTCGTCTGCAGAACAATCTCCTGATCATGCGGAGTGCCGGGTGGCTGGCGCACCCGGATTTCCGTTGAGGGCGCGCCGTTGTGGTCGAACAGCGGTCGCTGTTCGGCCCGTCCGCGTCGCGGGTGCGTGTCAGTCGTGGCGAGAACGGGACGACGGGTCGTACAGGCCCGTCAGTCGCCAGCCGTCGTCGCGTGCCACCCCCTCGAAGATCTCGATCTTCCGTGCCAGCCCCTCCGGGTCGCCGATGTCGCACCACCGGCCCGCCAGCGCCTTGGCCCATTCCTCCTCTCCCCTCACCAACGGCAGTCCGCGCACGGCGAGATGCAGCGCGAGCGTCGACCGCGCGTAGTACCGGACGGAGTCCAGCTCCTCGCGCATGCGGGCGTACTGCTCCGTCTCCCGCAGTCGCAGCCGCCCGTCGACGGCATCGGCGACGAGCAGCGGGACCATGGCTCCAGGCGTGCGCGAGTCCTGGGCGCCCCCGTCCGGTTCTGTCACCAGGAACGTCAACTCGCCCCCGTTCTCCCTGACTTCGTACCGGGGCAGATACGACAGCCGGGCGAGCCCGAGCGCGTGCTTCCACGACGTCACCCACAGGCCCCGGTTGAGGTAGTAGCGGACGCTCCGCTGCCAGGTCCAGCAGGTGTCGAGGCGGAAGCCGTTCAGGTTCTCGGCGCGGCACGCCTCGTACACCGTGTCGAGCGTCGACGAGGCGAGGCCGCGTCGCCGGGCGACGGGATGGACGTACAGCGACGAGACGCGCAGTGAGCCCACGCCGCTCGGCCAGGTGTCGACGGCGATGGTGCCGAGCGGCCCCCTCGGCCGCCCGAGCCCGCGAGCAGCACGGCCGCCGTGATCGTCCTCCGCCATGTCCCAGATCCAGTACCTCCTGCTGTAGTCGTCGTTGTGTTCGTACTCGCGTCCGGACGCCCCCAGCCGGACGCGTAACCGCTTCTCGTGCGAGGTCGTGAGCGAGTCCGGGTCGGTGCACTCGCCGAGGGCGCCCTCGGCGAGTGAGACCAGGTCCCAGCGGCCGAACCGGTGTCCTTCGGCCTGCCCGACCGGGCGCAGGCCGGGGCAGGACGAGAGGAGTTCGTGCACGCGCAGGGCGAGATCATCTTCCATGGGCGGAGCGTATGGACGTGGGTGGTGTGCCCGTCCGGTCCGGGAAGGGATCTCTCGGGTGGGTTCACCTTGGCGGTGGACCCGCTCATTGATCGTGCGTTTGCCTCTCGCACTCCTGTTCAAGTGGTGGATACGCCTCCGCGATGGCCGCGTAGATCCGTCGGCGGAGCAGTTCCTCGGCCTCGGCCCGGCCGGAGTCCCGCTCGCCTCCCGGCATGCCGTCCAGGAGTTGGTGGTAGTGGCTCATCCGGTGCCGTAGATAGTCGACCTTCCAGGGGGCGAGAGAGGCCCAGCCCGTGCCCTGCGCGGAGTCGTCGTCGGTCAGTTCGATCGGGCCGCCCGCCGCCGCCTCCCGTCGCGCCCGGTGTTCCACCGCCCGCAGCGCCAGCTTGCCCGGTTCCAGCCGTGGTACCTCGATCGGCTCCGTCCTGATCCGCTCCAGGATCTCCAGCCGTCGTCGCCGTACCGCGTTCCGCACCGCCTCCGACCGCCGCGCCGATGACTCCGACACCCGCTGGAAATCGTCGCTCAGCTCAGCCGTCTCGACCCGCTCGGCCCGGTACAGCCGGACCTGCGGTGCCGCCCTGAGCCGTGGATTGACGCTGAGGCGGTCCGGCGCCCCGAGCAGCCGGTGCACCATCCCTCCGGTCCACCCGCGAGCCCGCAGCCCCGCCAGGGAGACGTACCGCTGTCCGTCCTCCTCGTGGTCGTTCTCATGGTCGTTGCTGGGAGGGTCCTGGTGTTCCCGGCCCTTCCCGTGGCTCTCCCCGTGACTCTTCTCGTAGCCCCGATCGCCGGCATGGCAGGCCATCGCTACCTCCCCCGTAGCTCTGTCGTGACGCTCTGTGACGACATCTCCTATTGAAGCGCCCACCACTGACAATCACCCGAGTCGCACCGGTGCGGACTGCGGTGTTCCTGCCGCAGGCTGGAGAACATGCCGACGGACGACCAGGACTTCGCCGACCAGAACCTTCTCGACCGGACCCTCTCCGACCAGGCTTTTCTCGACCGGGTCGCCGATCGTCTCGCCGACCTGCCCGCCGTCCGGGCCGTGGCCCTCGGCGGCTCGCGTGCGCAGCACACCCATCGGCCCGACAGCGACTGGGACCTCGCCGTGTACTACCGGGGCGCCTTCGACCCCGCCGACCTGCGCGCGGTCGGCTGGGCGGGCGAGGTGTCCGAGATCGGCGGTTGGGGCGGCGGGGTGTTCAACGGCGGGGCGTGGCTGACGGTCGAGGGGCGGCGGGTCGACGTCCACTACCGGGAACTCGACGCGGTCGAGCACGAGTTGGCGGAGGCCGAGGAGGGACGGTTCCGGGTGGAGCCGCTGATGTTCCACCTCGCCGGGATCCCCAGCTACATCGTCGTCGCCGAGCTGGCGGTGAATGAGGTGCTGCGGGGCCAGATACCCCGTCCGCCGGCCTACCCCGAGAGGCTCCGGCACACAGCCCGCGAACGCTGGTACGGCACCGCCCGCGCCACGCTCGCGTACACGCGGGCCAACCACGCGCCCCAGGACCGCCGTACGGAGGTCGCGGGCGCCATCGCGGTCGCCGCCATGCAGACCGGGCACGCGGTGCTGGCCGCGAAGGGGGAGTGGGTGACCAACGAGAAACGCCTGCTGGAGCGGGCGGGACTGCGGGGCGTGGACGACATCATCGCCTCACTCGGCGATCCCTCCGAGCTGGCGAGCGCACGTGCCGTCGACGACGCCGAGCTGCTTTTCGGGGTTGCGGACCGGAATACGGGCACTCGCAAATAGCCCGTCAACTCAACAGCCCTTCGGCCCGAGTGCCTGGCCGGGTCCCTGGCCATCGTCCCCCTGGCCCTCGTCTCGCCCTCCGTCCGCCCTTGCGTTCATAAAGAACGCGGCTTTCCGGCGAACCGTCACTTCCCCGAAATACTTGCGGCCCACCTCCTCCAACACCCCGATCTACGGTGGACAGCACAGCCCGGCCATCGTCGCCCGAAGGCATCGCACCCCCGCCCTCGTCACGACAGGAGCCCCGTGTCACGCCCCAGCAGTACGCGCCCGCGTTTCGCTCTGCCGCCCTGGCTCGCCCACGCGCTGCGCGCCCAACGCGGACCCGTGCCCTGGAACGCGGTCGTCCGGGGTGCCCTGTCCGCCGGGCCGCTGCTGCTGGCCGGCGTACTGGCCGACCGCACCTCCCTCGGTGTCGTCGCCGCGCTCGGTGCCATGCTCGCCGGGATCAACGACCGCCCGGGCAGCCGACGTTCCTCCGTCAGGCGGCTCGGCGTGCCCGCGCTGGCGGGGGCCGCCGGACTGGTCGTCGGGACGTACGCCGGACAGCAGTTCGGAGCCGTACCGCTGACCCTTGTCCTCACCGCCCTCGGGCTCCTCGCGGGCGGTATCAGCGCGATCGGGCCCGTCGCGTCCGGCGCCGGTACGCAACTGCTCGTCGCCGCCGCCATCGGGGCCGGGATGCCGCTGCCCGAGCCGGGCTGGGAACGGGCGCTGTTCTTCGTCGCGGGCGCCGGCTGGCTGCTCGCCCTGCGCCTCGCGCTGCCCACGCCCGGCGCCACCGCCGGTGACTTCCGCTTCGACGGCGAACGTGCCGCCGTCGCCGCCGTGTACGACGCCGTCGCCCACCTCCTCGACGCCGCCGGAACCGACGAGGCCGGCCCGCGGCGCGTCGCCCTCACCGCCGCCCTCGACCACGCCCAGGACGCCCTCGGCGGGCCCCGGCTGCGCCGGTACGCCACGTCCGCGGACGAGCGACGACTGCGCACCCAGTACGCCGCCGCGCTGCCCCTCGCCGAGGCCGCGACCGCCCTCGCCTGGAGCGGGGACGCCCTCCACGCGCGCGTGGCCGAAGGGCCCCGGCGCCTCGCCGCCGCCGTACGGACCAACACGCACACCGGGCCGCTGCCCGCCCCTGCCCGCTCCGCGCCGGGGCTGCGCGCCCTCGACGACGCGCTGCTGCACGCCGCCGACGCCTTCGACGGGGGCGGCCACACGGAGGACCTGCACAAGCGGGGCCGTTCCGTCGCGGCCCTGCTGCGCACGGCCGTCGACTCCGGCGGGCGCGAGTACGGGCTGCGCGTCGCGCTCTGCTTCGGGGCCGGCGCGGCCGTCGCACAGGCGACGCACCACGAGCACTGGTACTGGATCCCCGCCACCGCGGTCTTCCTCGTCAAGCCCGACCTGGGGCCGCTCGTGTCACGCGTCCTGTGCCGGGCGGCGGGGACCGTCCTCGGGGCTGTCGTCTTCGCCGGGTTCGCCGCCGTACTGCCCAGGCCCGAGGGGCTCGTCGCCCTCGTCGCCCTGAGCGGCGCGCTGATTCCCGTCGCCACCCGGCACTTCGCCGCCCAGACCGCCGTCGTCACGGTGCTGGTGCTCGCCCTCGTGATGGTCGGCGGGGAGCCCCAGGCGTCGTGGAGCCGGATCGTCGAGACCCTGGTGGCCTGCGCGATCGTGCTGATCGTGGGGCATCTGCCGATGCCCGGGCAGCGCGGCGGGGGCGTGAAGGCGCGACTGGCGCGGGCCGCCGAGGCCGCGCAGGCCTACCTCCAGCATGTGATGAGCGGCTCGGACGACCGCCAGGCGCGCTGGGTGCTGCGCCGCGAGGCCTATCGCGCGCTCGCCGAGGCCCGTACCGCCATCGGGCACTCCGCGGCCGAACTGCCAGCCCTGGCACGGCACACCGAGGGCACGGAGGAGGTCGCCTCCACCCTCGAACGACTTGTCGACACGACGACCGCCTGTGCCGTGCACCTCGACGACACCGGCCGTCTCACCCGCCGGCACACCGAACACCTCACCGAACTCCTGGACGAACTCGCCGAGCGGCGCGAGCGCGCGGGGCTGCGCATGCGGGTGCGGGCATCGGGGGTGGGCGAGACGCCTCTCGCGGGCTGAGCACCACTTCGCGTCGGTCGACCCGTATCCACATCCACACGGGGGTGTGGTGCGAGCCGGATGGGCCTCGGCGGGCTGCGGGTGCGGGTGTCGGGGGTGGGTGAGGCGCTTCTCGCGGGCCGAGGGAGGCTTGACGTCGGTCGATCCGTATCCACATCCACACGGGGGTGTGGTGCGAGCCTGGTGCGCCTCGCCCGGGCTGCGGATGCGTGTCCCGCGCGCGGGTGAGACGCCCCTCGCGGGCTGAGGACGAGACGCCACCCACGTCGGCCGAGGGCGGCTCCGCGTCAGCGAATGTGTGTCCCGCGCGCGGGGGAGACGCCACCTACGTCGGCCGAGGGCTGCTCCGCACGGACGGCGTTCGCCGGGTCCGCGCCGTGGGTCTTGGCGAATGTGTGCCCCGCGCGCGGGCGAGACGCCACCCGCGTCCACCCGCGACCGCCGGGGGCAATGCCGCGTCAGTCGATCCGCACCCACACCGGCGCGTGGTCCGAGCCCGGTGCGCCGCGTCGGGCCTCCGGGTCCGGGCCGATCGAGGGGAGGGCCGGCGCCCCGTTTCCGGGCAGGCCGGTGCCCGCCTCCGTCGTGCGGCGGAGCAGGTGGTGGCTCAGGAGGACGTGGTCGATCAGCTCGGGGCGGCCCGAGTTGATCCGCGAGTAGCGCTGGTCGGCCGGAATGAGCGGGGCCACGTCCCACAGGCGTGTCGCGTCGCCCTTGTCGTCATGTTCGTAGCCGGGTGTGCCGATCTCCGAGCCGGGCGGGCCGAGCAGGATCTGGGTGGTCGCCGCCCGCACCTCGTCGTTCAGGTCGCCCAGGACCGCCACGTCCCGCGTGCGGCCCTCGCCGGCCAGCAGATCGTCGGCGAGGGCCCGCAGCGCGGTCGCCTCGGCGGCGCGCCGGTACAGGGCGTACGCGCCGTACCGGGCCCGTTCGCCCTCGTCGAGCGGGTGGAAACGGCCGTTCGGATACGACAGCAGCTTGGACTTCAGATGGGCGACGGCCGCCCGCACCGGACCGCCCTCGGTGTCCGCCTCCACGGCCATGAAGCCACGGCCTGCCACCGAGACCTCCAGGCCAGAGTCGTCCACCTGCACCGGACGCAGCTTCTCCGGGAACGCGTTCGTGTCGGCGAGCACCTCGAACGCCAGACGGCCCAGGAAACCGACCCGGATGCCCCGGCTGTCCGGGAGCCGCGAGGTCGCGAGGCTCCAGCCGCTGCCCAGCAGGTCGATCAGATCGTGCAGCGCCTCGACGTCCCCGACCTCCTGGACGGCGAGCAGCGCCGGGTCGAGTTCCGTGATCACGGCGGCGAGAGCGGCGAGCTTCGCCTCGTACGCCGCCTCGTCCTTCGGGCCGAACGGGCCGCCCGGGCGGTAGAGGTTCTCCAGGTTCCAGGTGGCGATGATCATGCCGGGCTCCCCCTCAGGTCCAGCGACTTCCAGTAACTTCCAGCAACTTCCGGCACGTTCCGGTGAGTTCCGGACGTTGTGTCACGTTGTGCGTCCAGCGTGCCCGCGCCGCCGCCCCCGGCGACAGAGCGGCGCGGGGATGCGCGGTTCACGTCGCCCACCGGTACGAGCGCGTCGTACGGTGGCCGTATGACGCCTTCTCCCGCCGCTCCGGCGGATCTCGTCATCACCGGCTGCACCGCCCTCCGCCACACGGGCGCAGACGAACGGATCGAGTTCGCCGAGGACACCTCGATCGTCGTACGCGGAGGGGTCATCGAGACGATCGGCGTGGGCGTCGATCTCCCGGACGCCGTCGAACGCATCGACGCGCGCGGGCAGGTGGCCATGCCCGGGCTCGTCAACTGCCATACGCACGCCCCAATGGTCGCGCTGCGCGGGATCGCCGAGGACCTGCCCACCGAGGAGTGGTTCAACGACGTCGTCTGGCCGATCGAGTCCAACCTCACCGCCATCGACGTGGAACTGGGCGCGCGGCTCGCCTGTGCCGAGATGATCCGCGGCGGTGTCACCTGCTTCGCCGACCACTACTTCTCGATGGACACCGTCGCCGCGGTGGTCGAGGAGTGCGGGATCCGCGCGCACCTCGGTGAGGCGTACTTCTCCTCGCAGGGGCCTCAGGGGCGCGAGAAGTCGCTGGAGTTCGCGCTGCGGCACCGGGGTGGTGCCGGAGGCCGCATCACCACGGCCCTCGCCCCGCACGCCCCCTACACCGTCGACGACGCCGATCTCGCCGCCACCGCCGACCTCGCCCGTGAACACGGTCTGCCCGTCCACATCCACGCCGCCGAGAACCGCGACCAGACCGACGCCAGCCTCGCGCGCCACGGCCGCACCCCGATCGAGGTCCTGGCCCGCACCGGCGTCCTCACGGGCGGCCTCGACGTCCTCCTCGCGCACGGCACCGGCATCGTCGAGCGTGACCTCCCAGTCCTGGAGCGCACGAACGGACGTACGGCCGTGGCGACCGCGCCCCGCGGCTACCTCAAGTTCGCCTGGCCCACGACCACTCCGGTACGCGCCCTGCGCGAGATCGGTGTCCCCGTCGGGCTCGCGACGGACGGCGCCGCCTCGAACAACTCGCTCGACGTGTGGGAGTCGATGGCGCTCACCTCGCTGATCCAGAAGTCGACCGAGGGCGACCCCCGCTGGCTGACCTCCCGACAGGCCCTGCACCACGCCACGCTGCAGAGCGCGCGGGCAGTGGGACTCGGCGAGCGGATCGGCAGCCTGGCGCCCGGCCGGAGGGCCGACATCGTCCTCGTCGACCTCACCGGGCCGCACACCCAGCCCGTGCACGACCTCGCCGCCACCCTCGTCCACAGCGCCCGCTCCTCGGACGTGCGTACGACGATCGTCGACGGCCGTGTCCTCATGCGCGACCGCGAGCTGCTGACCCTCGATGTGCCGGGCATCGTCCGGGAGTTGGGGGAGCGGCTGCCCGCCCTCGTCGACCGGAGCCACGGAAAGCGCATCCAGGAGTACGACACCTGAAAATCCCTCCCGCGCGGCGATGAGTTCCGCGCGCCCCGCCGGTCCACCCCTGAGAACGGACCGTTCCACAACGGGGGCCTGGAGGGGCGATGACACTTCCGCGGATCGTTTCGCGCGACGAATGGCGGGCGGCACGCGAGGCGTTGCTGGTCAAGGAGGAGGTCGTCACGCGCGCGCGTGACGCGCTGAACGCCGAGCGGCGCGGGCTGCCCATGGTCGCGGTCGACGAGGAGTACGTGTTCGAGGGCGGCGACGGCAAGGCGACGCTGCTCGACCTCTTCGAGGGCCGCCGTCAACTGGTCGTCCACCACTTCATGTTCGCCCCCGAGTGGGACGCGGGCTGCGCCGGCTGCTCGGAGTTCCTCGACAACGTCGGTCACCTGGCGCACCTGTGGGCCTGCGACACCTCGTTCGCGGCCGTGTCCCGGGCGCCGTACACCCGCATCCTGCCGTTCAAGGCGCGCATGGGATGGGCGGTTCCCTGGTACTCGTCGTACGGCAACGACTTCAACCGCGACTTCCTGGTGACGTACAGCAGTGCGGGGGAGGTCGTCGAACGGTCCGGCGTGAGCTGCTTCCTGCGGGAGCGCGACCAGGTCTTCCACACGTACTCGGCGTACGGACGCGGACTCGACGGCCTCGGCTCGGCCACGAGTTTTCTGGACCTCATGCCATTGGGGATGCCCGACGGCCACGCGCGCGTGCGGCGTCACGACGAGTACGAGGACTGATGCGGAGGGTGACAAAAGGGGTGCCGGAGGATGTAACAGGGTGAGGTGATCCTCACATCTGCCGGTGAACGAGTGTCAACTACGTCTCAGTACGGTCACTCGGCGAGGCCTTTTCCCCATGATGAGCGTTTAACTCTACGAGATCAGCGCTACATGGAGGTGCAGGGTGAACGGGCGAAAGGTGCTCGAACGCTTTCCCGCCGGCGGACCGCGCGGTTCCTGGCCGGCCGAGGAGTTCGCACAGGCGTGCCGTCTGGCGGGCCAGCCGGCGGAGGTCGTCATGGACCTCGCGACGGACACGTTCCTCGTGATCGTCCGGGGCGGGTCCGCGGGGGAGTGAAGGCGCTCAGGCGCTGATCGGCCTCGACCACGTGGGAATCGTCCCCGTCACCTGACACAGGGCCAGGTAGAGCGGTATCGGCGGGGTGTACGGGAGGGTGTCCGCCGGGCGGTGCATGAGCGGCGGGACGCGCGGGGCGTCGAGGAGCACCGCTCCCGTGGCGTAGTGCGACGGGGCCGGCCACTCCAGGGCGTAGTCGGAGTCGGCGGGCACCAGCCACCACCAATGGCCCTCATCGGCGTACACACAGCCCACGCGCGGGAGCCGGGGCAGTACCCGGGGGCCGAAGCGGGCGGGTACCGCCACCGCGTCGCAGCCCAGAGGGGCGGTCATGCCGTCCGGTATCGGAAGGCGCAGGGGAGTTCTCGGACGGGGTGCGCTCTGCAGGTCGCGCTTCATGCGCACCAGCGTGTCCAAGCTGACGACCCGGCCCCCCGCGGACGTACCCCTCACACCCATTCGGCCTCTGTTCCTGTCCCCGTCGTCGCGTGGCGTTGAAACCGGTGCCGCCCGTGGTGCCCGTTCTCGGGCTGTGTGTCGTCGGCGGGCTCCGGTTCCGGGTCGCCGGGCGTGCCCGGGCGGGGCGGTGGCGCGCCCCAGCCGAGGTCGCCGCGGGCCGCCATGCCGTCCTGGGCGTCCGCGGCCGCGTCGGCGCGACGGGCGAGTTCCGCCCAGACCAGCAGGCCGGGACCGTGCTCCTGGGCCCCCCAGGCCCTGCACATGGCCTCGACGAGGAGCAGCCCCCTCCCCTGCTCGTCGTCGGGACGCTGCGGCGACTGATGGGGCACGCCGGGGGCGCAGCCCTCGTCACGCACGGCTATGCGCACCAGCTCGTCGTCGTCGTGCAGCTCGCAGACTATGTGGCTGCTCGCGGTGTGCACGATGGCGTTGGTGACCAGCTCGGTGACGACCAGAGCCGCCGTGTCGCAGGTGTCCTCGCAGACCGACCAGCCCGTGAGCCGGGCACGCGTCAGGCGACGGGCCTGCGCGGGCGAGCCCGGATGGGCGGCCAGCTCGAAGCGGAACCGGCGCTCGGCCGCCGTACCGGGGCGCAGCGAGGCTGCGGACCCGGGACCGGAGCGGTCCGCGGCGGCGTCTGTTCCTAAGGGCGGGGACGGGATCACGCTTGCCACTATCTCCCCGCCGTGAACACTTGGCAAGTGTCACTCTGAAAAATGCAGAGTGCGGTGTGACGGAGTGGAACGGCGTGGCACACTGCTCGCAACAGCACGCGGAGCGGCGCCAGTTGGGACTTTCGGCAGGTTTTCGAATAAACCTTCGAACAGATTCCGGTTTGGCGCCGCCGGGCTGTCAGGAATCTTCACCGGGTGTGCCGGTGCTCGATGGAGGTGGAGCGTGAGCGAACCGCGGTCCGCGCCGACGGTCGGACAGGTCGTCCTCGGCCGGCGACTGCTGGACCTGCGGGAGCGTGCGGGCCTGCGGCGCGAGGAGGCCGCGCGCATCCTCCGGGTCGCCCCGGCCACCGTCCGTCGTATGGAGATGGCCGAGGTCGCGCTCAAGATTCCGTACCTCCAGCTCCTCCTGAAGTCGTACGGCGTCTCGGACGACGAGGCCGAGGCGTTCGTCCAGCTGGCGGAGGACGCCAACCAGCCCGGGTGGTGGCAGCGGTTCCACGACGTGCTGCCCGGCTGGTTCTCCATGCACGTCAGCCTGGAGGGTGCGGCGAGCCTCATCCGCCAGTACGAGCCCCACTTCGTCCCCGGACTGCTGCAGACCGAGGAGTACGCCCTTGGTGTCCTGAAATCGGGCGCCATCGGCCAGACCAGACCCGAGGACATCGAGCGCCATGTCGCGCTGCGCATGGAACGCCAGGGACTGCTCACTCGCGACGGAGCCCCCCGGCTGTGGGTCGTGATGGACGAGACCGTCCTGCGCCGCCCGGTGGGCGGACCGGAGGTGATGCGTGCGCAGATCGACAAACTGCTCGAAGCCACGAACCTGCCCAACGTGACGATCCAGGTCGCGCCCTTCGCATCGGGGCCGCACCCGGGCACGTACGGGCCCTTCGTGCTCTTTCGTTTTGCCGTGCCGGAACTCCCGGACATGGTCTACAGCGAGTACCTGACCGGCGCCATCTATCTGGATTCGCGCACCGAGGTGGCAACCCACCTGGAGGTCATGGACCGCATGGCGGCTCAGTCCGCTACAGCACATCGCACGAAGGAGATCCTCCGGGATCTCCGCAAGGAGCTCTGAATCTCTGCATGGATCGCATGACGTCCAAGGCCCGGATACGCCACGAGCGAATCAATGAGCTGACCACTGAACGGGTCACCGAGCGGGCGAGCGCCCGTATCTACAACGGTATGCCCGCCGGCGAACTGGGCAGCGAGGGCTGGCACAAGCCGTGGAGCGGCGGCAACGGCGGCAACTGCCTGGAGGCGATGAAGCTCGCCGACGGCCGGATCGCCCTCCGCCAGTCCACCGACCCGGAGGGACCGGCGCTGATCTACACCACCGACGAGATGCTCGCCTTCATCGAGGGCGCCAAGGCGGGAGAAGCGGACTTCCTCCTGTCCTGACAGCTGTTCCCGGGGCTCGTTCCCGGCCCTTTTGTTCCTATGTTCTTCACTTGGTGCTCAGTTGATCAATTGCCACGCAAGACCCCGAAGAGACTTACGGAGTTCGTCATGACCGGGCAGCCCTCCATCGAGATCGACACCAGCAAGCCCCATCCCGCGCGGATGTACGACTGGTATCTGGGCGGCAAGGACAACTACCCGGTCGACGAGGCGATGGGCCGGCAGATGCTCGCCCTCGACCCGCGCGTGCCGGTGATGGCCAAGGTCAACCGCGCCTTCATGCACCGCGCGACGCGCTGGCTCGCCGGGCACGGCGTCCGGCAGTTCCTGGACGTCGGCACCGGCATCCCGACCGAGCCGAACCTTCATCAGATCGCCCAGGAGATCGCGCCCGACGCGCGGGTCGTCTACTGCGACAACGACCCCATCGTGCTGGCCCACGCGGCGGCCCTGCTGCGCGGTACGGAGGAGGGCGTCACCGAGTACCTCCAGGCCGATGTGCGCGACCCGGACGCCATCATCGAGGGCGCGAAGGGGATCCTGGACTTCGAGCGGCCGATCGCGCTCTCCCTCGTCGCCCTGCTGCACTTCGTCTCCGACGAGGACGGCGCGCACGAACTGGTCGGCCGACTGCTGGCCGCACTGCCCGCAGGCAGCTACCTGGTGATGACCCACGCGACCGCCGACTTCACCCCGGAGGAGTCCGCGGCCGCCACGGCGAAGCTCAAGGCCGCGGGCGTCACCCTCGCCCTGCGTTCCCGCACCGAGTTCGCCCGCTTTTTCGACGGCCTCGACCTGATCGAGCCCGGCGTCGAGGTGGTCGACAAGTGGCACCCGGAGCTGGGCGAGCCGGTCCCGGGCCAGGAGGACGGCGTGATTCCCGGGTACGGGGCGGTGGGCCGCACGTCCTGACGGGGAGCAGCGAGTGGTGGGTTACGGGTTCACAGCCACGACCACATGCGGCGCGGCGCGTCCACCAGCCGGCTGACCGCCACGACCGCGAGCGGCGGCTGCTCCGCTTTGTCCTTGCCGAGGCTCAGCCCGTAGTAGATCTGCTCGATCGACGGCGGTCCGACCGCGAGGTTGCGCCAGACCGCCGCCGACGGCGACTGCTTCTCGGTCTGGACGAGATACGCCGCGGCCATCGTCCCCGTACGGCCGACGCCGGCACCGCAGTGCACGAACACCGGCCCGGACGACGAGGCGACGACGTCGAGGAATCGCTGCACCTGCTGCTCCGTGGGCGTCTGCCCGTCACGGATCGGCAGGTGTACGACGTTCAGCCCCGCCTTGGCCGGTTCGGCGAGCTGGGCCGCGCTCAGGTCCTCGGCGCGCAGATCGACGACGGTGGTGATGCCGACGCCCGCCAGCGCCCGGTAACCGGCCGGCGAGGGCGCGGCGCCGCGCCACAACCGCCCCTGGGAGTCCACGCGTTCGAAGTGGTGGACGCCCTGGACCGTACTGGTCCCCGGCTGTGCCGGTGTCTCCTCGCCGATCCAGTGCGACACGGCCAGGATGCCGAGCGCGCCTGTGGCCCACAGGACGAGGTAGCCGATGACGATTCTGCCGAGGATCCGCAGGATGCGGCGGACCGCAAGGTGGCTACGCAGCGGTAGTGCGGGCGGGGGAGCGGTGATGACAGCCATGATGACCCGGGGAGGTTGGAGGCGGGGGCGCGTTCGTACGTTCGTTTCAGGGGACGAGAGCGCTCTGCATCGTAACCCGGGCCGCTGACAGCGGAGCCTTTACGTGACGTACGACTCCTTTCTGTGTATATATTCCATTTACCCTGATTGCGGTGCCCTTAGTCGCCGTCCGTGTCCACATCTCCGATACCGACGACCGTGAGGTGCGCGCGGTCGAGGGCCGCGTCCTCCAGGCAGCCGCGCAGCCGCATCCGGTCGTGTTCTGCGAGCGCCGGCCGGACCACACCGGCGAACACCCCATCACCGAGATCGCCGAGGGTCGCCCGGTTGAGCGGCACGGAGGTGGAGTCCCGGCACTGTTCCCAGACCTGGTGCGCGGCCAGGGAGCGCCGCTCCTCGGAGATGACACTGCCGCTGCCGCGCAGATCGACCTGGACGAGGACGGAGGTCGCCCGGCTGTCGGCGTCCGCCTTCTGCTCACGGGTCTGGGTGAGGTCCGCGAGCCCGCCGACCAGCGCGCCGAGCAACGCGACGCCGACCACAACGACGGCCGCCGCCCGCGCGACCTGGCGCGGTGAACGCCGGCCGCCCGCCGGGGGCAGGTCCTCCAGGTCGCCGTCGGCCGCCGGATCGGGCGCGGTCAGGACGGCCAGCCGTCCGGCGAGCCGCCGCTCGGCGGGCTTGGCTGTGACCGACGCGACCCGCTGCACCAGCCAGGCGAGGCCGGACAACAGCACACCTGTGACCATGAGCACCGGCACGAAGACGTAGGTGCGTTCGGCGGGCTCGTCCAGCCAGCGGAACCGCCCGGCGCCCTGCCGGGCCGGCGACTCCCTCAGCCGGGCCAGCACGTCCTGCTGTCTCTGGCCGGACTCCCGTACCTGGTCCTGGGTCTCGCGCATCTGCTCCTCGATCCGCGCGAGCCGCCCGATCAGCATGATCCCGAGCAGCATCACCTCGACGACGAGCAGCAACACTCCGCACAGGACCGCCCGCTGCCACTGCCAGCGGTAGAGGTAGATGACGACGTAGGTGCCCGCCCCGGCGGCGGCCAGCCATGCGAACACATAGGCGATTCGCCTCATCGTCCGACCTCCGTCCCGGTCTCGTCCCCGGTACGCACCTCGCCCGTGGTGCCGTCGATCGTGAGGCGCGTGCCCGTTACGAAACGGCTCACGGCGTCCGTCGCGCCGACGACCGCGGGCAGCCCGAACTCCCGCGCCAGCACGGCCAGATGGGACAACGGGCTGCCGGTCTGCGCGACCAGTCCGGTGAGCCCCGGCAGCAACGGGGCGAGGGCGGGATCGAGCGTGCGGACGACCAGCACCGCGTCCGCGGGCGGGGTCCCGGTGCCGTCCCAGACGGTCCCGGCGGCCCGCCCGCCGGACACACCCCGGCCGCCGTCTCCGGAGGTGTCGGTGCTCCGCTCGGCGACCACCGTCCCGTCCTCGGCGACCCGGAAGGAATCCGGCAGCGGGGCGGAGACGGGCTGCGGCTGCCTCTTCCGCACGTCCTCGGGCAGGGGCCCGCCCTCCAGCGCGGTCATGAACTCCGGCCACCGCAGCAGTCCGACCCGCGCACCGTCGTCCAGCCCTCCGCGTACGACGAGCCTGCGCGCCCCCTCCCGGACGAGCCGCACCTGGAGCTCCTGCACCCACCGGACACGCAGCCGGAGCGCCTCACGAGGGGGGAGTACGGGCGCGGCGGCGGTCGGCTTTTCGGCGGGGTGCCGGAAGGGGCGGATGACGGTGACGGTCGCCGAACGCGGGTGCTCGTCCGCGTCGGGACGGTGTCCCGCGCGCGGGGTGCCGTTGAGGCCGCCCTCCTGTGCCGACGCCTGCGGCGCCGCCGGAAGCCGGATGCGTCCGCGCAGGCTCGGTGCGGTCAGGGCCAGGACCACCGGCTCGGCGGTCACGACGTGCTCGTCGGGCAGCCCCTGGGCGCGGGCGTCCGCGAGCGCTGTGAGGGCGGCACCGGCGGCCGTACGGCTGCTGCCTGCCCTGCCGCCCGGCTTCTCGTGCAGCAGCGCACCGGCCAGCGCCTCCTGGGCGTGCAGCGCGACCAGCGTCGTACGCGTCCAGCGCAGGGTGGACGCCAGTCCGGTCGCCGGGATCTCGGCGGGCGGCGGGGTCTCGGCCAGCCGGCGGTCGACGTCCGCCACCAGGTCGACGGCGAGCCCGGGCAGCGCCGAGGCCAGCCGTCCCGTCCGCCAGGCGGCGGCGAGGCGGCGCCCGCCCGGCGCCGGGTTGAGCAGCGCGAGCCAGCGGTGCCGGGGCGGAACAGCGCCGAGCAGCTCCAGATCCGCGGCGGCCCGTCCACCGACCGCGGTGACCACCGGCACGGCACGCAGCCGGCGCCGGGATGCGGTGCCCCCGATGTCGAGCGCGGCGGCGAGCCCGCGGGCCATCGGGGCCACCCACAGGTCCTCCTCCAGTGGCTCCAGCTGGTCCGGCAGGGTCTCCGCGACCGGGCCGGGGCCCAGCAGCCGGGCCCCGCGCGAGGGGCGGACGGCCATCGCGGTGATCGGGCGGCTCTGGAACAGCCACAGCTGTCCGTGGTCGTCGAACCCGAACTCGATGTCCTGCGGCCCGTCGAAGACCTTGCGGGCCTGCTGCGCGAGGCGGGCCAGCCGGCGCAGTTCGAAGGTGCCGAGGAGCGGCTCGGCGTCCGCCGGTTCCGTACGCAGCATGCGGCCACGGGGGCTCAGCCAGTAGTTGGTGCCGGCCTGCTCCCCGCTGACCAGGCTGTCGGGGCCGCCGCGCACCGCGCTCACCAGCATCCGGTCGGCGCGCCCCTCGACGGGGTCGGCGCCGAACATCACGCCTCCCACGCGCGCGGTGAGCATCGGCTGGACCAGCACCGCCATCGGTGCGGGGGGCTCGCCGGGCCGGTGCGCGGAGTCGAGCACGGTCCGCACCGCCGCGAGGAAACCGGCCCAGCCGCGGACATCGAGAACGGAGGCGAACTGGCCCGCCAGGGACGACTCGTCCGTGTCCTCCTGCGGTGAGGAGGACCGGACGACGAGCGGACGCTCACCGCCGTCGGAGAGCGCGTCCCAGGCGTGGCGCAGCGCGGACAGGTCGCCGGTCAGGGCGTCGGCCGGGCCGTGGGCCTCAGGGACGGACGCGGGGTGCGGTATGACGAATCCGGGCAGTACCGGCAGTCCGGCACGGGCCGCGCGGGCGAGGTTGGCCGCCTTGGAACCGGAGAGCAGGGGGAGTGCGGCGGAGGGCTGGTCCAGGGGGACGGCTTCCCTGCCGTGCGTCCCGACCGGGTCGAGCAGGCCGTGTGCCCCGACCGCGTTCAGGACCGCCCCGCCGCGGGGGTCGTCCCCGTCGCGCGCGCCTTCTCCGTGACGTTCATCGAGCGTCGTCATAGAACACCCTCCAGGACCGACCGCCAACAGGGGGGACGCGTAGGGTTGGCCCTGCGCCTGACGACGGAACGAAGGATTTTGGCGGCAGGCCCGTGGGGCCTGTCTCCTGCGTCAATGATCCCACCGGCGGCTGTATTCCACGTCTGCTGGAAGCCGTTTTCCGGCCGTCGTGAATAAGGTCACCCAGAGCAACCAAGTGCTGGCCGGTCGCGTTGTCGGGGGTCGCTCAACCCGCGCTCAACCCGGAGGAAGTGCCTGGCAGAGCGCCTCCAGGGCCGCCCCGTAGGCACCCTCCGCGGGTGCCGCGTACCCCACGACGAGCCCGTCGGGCGCGATCGGGTCCCGGCCCCCTTCCGGGTCCCTTTCCAGGCCGCGGAATTCCGGATGCCGGAACTCCGCGAGTCCGTCGAGGGCGATTCCGCGCCAGGCCGCCGCCTTCACCGCCGACCGTTCCGTCCCGGGCGGCAGCCGCAGCACCGCGTGCAGCCCGGCCGCGACCCCGGTGACCTCGACCTGCGGCGCGTGCGCGGCGAGTGCGGCGACGAGCCGGTCACGGCGGCGCCGGTACCGCTGCCGCATCCGCCGCACATGACGGTCGTACGACCCGGACCCGAGGAAGTCCGCGAGCGCCAGCTGATCGAGCGCGCTCGCCCACCCCTCGCGCTCGCCCTTCGCCGCGAGCACGGGTTCCACGTACCGCTCCGGAAGCACCATCCAGCCCAGCCGCAGCGCGGGGGAGAGGCTCTTGCTCACCGAGCCGAGATGGATCACCCGCTCCGGGTCCAGCCCCTGGACGGCGCCGACGGGACGGCGGTCGTAACGGAACTCCCCGTCGTAGTCGTCCTCCAGAATCAGCCCGCCACGCGCGCGTGCCCAGTCGATCACGGCCGCCCGGCGCTCGGGGTGCAGCGGGCCGCCGGTCGGGAACTGGTGCGCGGGTGTGAGCAGTACGGCCCGTTCCCGGTCCAGCAGGCCGACCTGCGCGCCGTCCTCGTCGAGGGGCAGCGGCACGGTCCGTACCCCGGCGGCGGCCAGCAGTCCCTGGTGGAAGCCGAGTCCGTACGCCTCCACGGCCAACGGCCCCCGCAGTACGGCGTCCGCACCCCCGCTGCCGCTCGTGCCGCCGAAGAGAAGCCGCAGGGCGTGTGCGAAACCCGAGCAGACGACGATCCGCGCGGGCTCGGTACGGACGCCACGCGCGCGTGCCAGGTACTCCGCGAGCGCCTCCCGCAGTTCGACGCGGCCGGCCGGGTCACCGGGCCCGAACGCCTCGTTGGGCGCCTGCTGGAGCGCCCGCCGGTAGGAGGCCAGCCAGGCGGAACGCGGGAACTCCGACGCGTCCGGCTTGCCCTGACGCAGATCGTGCCGTGGCCCACGCGCGCGTGGAGGTGCCTTCACGGGGACACGGGAGGCCGCCTTCACGGGTTCGGCGCGTTCCGCGACCCGGGTGCCGGAGCCCTGGCGGGCGGTCAGCCAGCCCTCGGCGACGAGTTCGGCGTACGCGTCGGCCACCGTGTTGCGGGCCACGCCGAGATCGGCGGCGAGGGAACGGTACGGCGGCAACAGGGTGCCGGGCGCCAGCCGGCCGCTCCGGACGGCGTCCCGCAGGGCCCGGATCAGCGCGGCCCGCCGCCCGCCGGGCCCCGACAGCTCCAGTTCCAGATGCAGGTCGGCGCCGATCCGCTCGGCGGAATTGACCCATGTTTCTGCCACAGAAATGCACCCTACAGTCGGTCTTTCCGGCTCGTAGGTTCGTACCCATGACGACGAACACGAGCACCGCGAACCCCACGACCACCCACCTCACGGAGGCGGCCCGAGCGCCCCGGCTGAACCTCGCGAAGACGGCCCCCAAGGTCTTCCGCGCCCTTGTCGGCTTCGACGCGGCGGCCCGCGAGGGTCTCGACCCGGCACTGGTCGAGCTGATCCAGATCCGCGCCTCGCACCTCAACCACTGCGCGTACTGCCTCCACATGCACACGAACGACGCGCGCAGGGCGGGCGAGAGCGAGGACCGGCTGCACCTGGTCGCGGTGTGGCGCGAGGCCCGCCACTTCTACACCCCGAGGGAACAGGCGGCACTGGCCCTCACGGAGGCGGTCACCCTGATCGCCGACGCGGGCGTCCCGGACGACGTCTACACCGAGGCCGCCGCCCACTTCGACGAGCGGGAACTGGCCCAGGTCCTGTCCCTGATCCTCACGATCAACACCTGGAACCGGGTGGCCCTGGCGACCCGCAAGGTGGCGGGCACGGACGAGCGCTGACCGGCCTCAGGCGGCGCTGGAGGCGGTCACACGGTCATCGGCCTGTCGTACGGCCCTATGGGCGCCGGCAGCCGTGTGGAGCCCGTCAGGCGGCGGTCCACGGCCGCCGCCACCGCCCGCCCCTCCGCGATCGCCCACACGATCAGCGACTGCCCACGGGCCGCGTCCCCGGCCGCGAACACGCCCGGCACGTTCGTCGCGAAGTCCGCGTCCCGGGCGATCGTGCCGCGCGGGTCGAGGGCGAGCCCGAGCTGCTCGACCAGGCCGTCCTCCCGGTCCGGGCCGGAGAAGCCGAGGGCGAGCAGCACGAGGTCGGCGGGGAGCGTCCGCCCGGACCCGGGCAGCGGCCGGCGCTCCGCGTCCACCTCGACCAGGTGCAACTCCCGTACGTGCCCGTCCGCGTCGCCCGTGAAGCGGAGCGTGGACGCCGCGAAGAGCCGCGCGTCGGCGTCGGCCGCGGGCGCCGACTCCAGATCGCGGGCCTCCTCGTGCGCGGCCGACAACCGGTAGACCTTCGGATACGTCGGCCACGGGTCGGAGTCCTCGTCGCGCGCCTCGCCGGGCTGGGCGTAGATGTCCAACTGGGTGACGGAGGCGGCCCCTTCACGCACCGCGGTGCCCAGACAGTCGGCCCCCGTGTCCCCGCCGCCGACGATGACGACATGCTTCCCGGCGGCGGACATCGGGGACGCATCCAGATCCCCCTGGCACACCCGGTTGGCCAGCGGCAGATACTCCATCGCCTGCTGCACACCGGCCAACTCCCGCCCGGGCAGCGGCAGTTCACGCCACGCCGTGGCCCCGACGGCCAGCACCACGGCGTCGTAGCGTGCCCGCAGCTCGGCGGCCCCGACATCCCGCCCGACGGCCGTCGACGTACGGAACTTGGTCCCCTCGGCGCGCATCTGCTCGACGCGCCGCTCCAGATGGTGCTTCTCCATCTTGAACTCGGGGATGCCGTACCGCATCAGCCCGCCGAGCCGGTCGTCCTTCTCGTACACGGCGACGGTGTGCCCGGCCCGGGTCAGCTGCTGGGCGGCGGCGAGCCCGGTGGGCCCCGACCCGATCACCGCGACCGTACGCCCGGACAGCCGGTCCGGCGGGCTCGGCGGCGCGAAGCCCTCGGACCAGGCCCGGTCCGCGATGGCCACCTCGACGTTCTTGATGGTCACCGCGGGCTGGTTGATCGCCAGCACACAGCCCGCCTCGCACGGCGCCGGGCACAACCTCCCCGTGAACTCGGGGAAGTTGTTCGTGGCGTGCAGCCGGTCGCTCGCCGCACGCCAGTCCTCCCGGGAGACCAGGTCGTTCCACTCGGGGATCAGGTTCCCCAGTGGGCAGGCCTCGTGGCAGAACGGGATGCCGCAGTCCATGCAGCGATCGGCCTGTCTGCTGATGATGGGCAGGAGCGCCCCCGGGACATACACCTCGTCCCAGTCACGGACCCGTTCCTCGACGGGCCTGCGGGGCCAGTCCTGGCGTGCGGTGGTGAGGAAACCCTTGGGATCGCCCATGGCCGTGTCCTTGCCGTCTTCCCTGCGTACACGTGACGGGGCCGTGCGTCATCGGGCGGCGCGTTCTTTCGGCCACGATACGACTCATCGGGCACCTGCGCCGAGCGGGACGTCGGCTCAGGCGACGGCCAGGACGTACAGCACCGAGGCGGCCCCCGAGGCGACCGTTCGTATGTGGTTCCACAGGGTCCACTCGCGCACGTACACGGGCCAGTACGCGGTGGCCTCCGCCGTGTCCGGCTCCAGCTTCAGCAGCGCGTTGTTGCGCGGCACGTTCGCGCCCATGGTCAGCCCGAACGAGCCGAACAGATACAGCGCGCTGCCCACCAGCAGCTCCACCGCGCCCTCGTCCGGCCACACCACGCACGTGACCACGACGATCACCAGACACAGGGCGGCCGTGCCGATGAACACGAGCATGAAGGGCGGGTTGAGCGCGGTGACGTTGATCGCCCGCATCGCCGCGACCCCCTGCGAGGGCGGCAGCGCGGCGAGCCCCCTCATCACGAACGTCGAGAACCCGCAGAACACCCCGGCCACCAGCCCGGTACCGAGCACACCCAGCACCACCAGTACGAAGTACGCCCCATCGATCATGCCGACTCCCAGGTCGATCCCCATCCGTTCCCTCCAGTGAACCCCCTGCCACTGACAACGCCCATGGCTGAACGACGCGGCGCCATACGCGAGCGTCCAGGAGCGGCTCCGGAACCGGGCGCGAGCAGGTCAGGGTGTCCGCGCTCAGGTGGACTCGACCCGGCCCTCTCTCCTGTCCGCACCGGTCGTCCCATCCGACTCCGTCCCCCATTCCCGAAGCCTCGCCTCCACGGCACCGGCGATCCGCCGCCGAGCCTCGTGCCGCGCGACCCCGCTCATCAGCAACTGGTCGTACGTCGTGTCCACATGCCGTACGGACGCCACGACCGCCGAGACCACCGCCCCCTCGGACAGCGCACGCCCCGCCGCGCTCCGCCCCACCCGCCCACTGCCCCGCAGCGAGGCGTGCGCGGCGATCTCCTCCGCCCGGTCCGCCGGACACCCGGGAAGCAATCGGCGGATCTCCCGCGCGAACGCCTCCGTGAACCGCAGATCCTCCGCGGCCCGCCGCCGCGCGTCCCGTACCCGACGCCGGCGCCGTGCCTCGGCGTCCGCCAGGCACCGCTCCTCGGCCCGGGCGAGCCCGGCCTCCTCGACCAGGACGCCCTGCCGTTCGTACCGCCCCTGCCGCCGGTTGAACCGCACGACCACCGCCGACAGGCCGCTCTCCTCCCGCGACCTGCGCGTCAACGCGGTGTCGCCCCTCGGCAGGAACACCAGATGCCCGAGATCGGCGCAGTCGAGACACCGAGGCACCCCCTCCTCCAGCACGAGCAACGCCAACGGCCCTTGCCGGCACTCGGCACAGTGCCGCCGCCTGAGCGGCTGCACGACGAGAAGTCCGGGGCGGACCGGGGGAGTTGTGCGGCTGGTCATAGCTGCTTGATTCCCACCGGCGACCAGGAATCCCCGCACCGGCCCTGCCTCCCCCGCCTGCTCCCACCGGCTCCGCTCCTGACCACCGGCGGCCACCCGGCATCATGGGCCGTGTGCGACTGGAACCGATCACCTGGGACCGGCTCGGCGACCTCCTCGCCGAACGTGTGCTCGACCTGAAGCCGGACGACGGCAGCCCCTGGCCGCGCATCGCCTTCGACGGAGCCCCGGCGGCCCGCCCCGGAGACCTCGCCGAACGCGTGGCCGAGGCACTGCGCGTACGCGGCCGGCCCTCGCTCGCCATCGGCACCGCCGGTTTTCTGCGCCCCGCCTCCCTCCGGCTGGAGTACGGCCACGAGGACGTGGAGGCCTACTACGACGGCTGGTTCGACACCGGCGCCCTCTGGCGCGAGGTCTTCGGCCCCCTCGAACCCGGCGGCGACGGCCGTGTCCTGCCCGACCTCCGCGACCCGCTCACCGACCGCTCCACCCGCAGCCCCTACGTCCGACTCCCGCCCGGCGGCATCCTGTTGCTGCACGGCCCCCTCCTGCTGCGCCACTGGTTCCCGTTCGACCTGACCGTCCACGTCCTCCTCTCCCCGGCGGCCCTGCGCCGCCGTACCCCCGAGGCCGAGCACTGGACCCTCCCCGCCTTCGCGCGCTACGAGAACGAGACGGACCCCACCGCCACGGCCGACGTCCTGGTGCGCGCGGACGACCCGCGGCACCCGGCGTGGAACGGCTGACCCGGGCCCGGCGGCCCGGACCGGCCCCGGACACCGCGCCCGAAAGCCGCGGACTTCCGGGTGCGCATCCCCGGGAGCGCGGCAAGAATGTAGGGCGCCGGGACTAGCGGTGCCCTCCGTGCCGCGCCGGCCGTCCGGCACCGGGAGGTACTTCATGACCACCGCCGGAGACATCATGCACCGCGGCGCCCAGTGGATCCCCGCCCACGAGACCCTTGACCGGGCCGCCCAGCTGATGCGCGAACTCAACGTGGGCGCCCTGCCCATCAGCGACGAGAACGAACGCCTCTGCGGCATCCTCACGGACCGCGACATCGTCGTCGGCTGTGTGGCCATGGGCCACGATCCGGCGAAGGTCACCGCGGGCGAGATGGCCCAGGGCACCCCGCGCTGGATCGAGGCGAGCGCCGATGTCAGCGAGGTTCTCGAAGAGATGAAGGACCACCAGATCCGCCGGCTCCCGGTGATCGAGAACAAGCGTCTGGTCGGCATGATCAGCGAGGCCGATCTGGCCCAGCACCTCACGGACGACCAGATCGCGTCCTGGGCCGAGAGCGTCTACGCCCGGACCACGATGCGCTGATCCCATTGCCCCGTCACGTACGCTCGCCCGGCCGCCCGCGCCGGGCGAGCGTACGTGACGGGCTGGGCCGAGTCAGAGCCAGCCGTTGCGCCGGAAACTCCGGTACAGCACGAGACAGACGACGGATATCAGGCCGATCACCAGCGGATAGCCGAACTGCCAGCGCAGCTCCGGCATGTGATCGAAGTTCATGCCGTAGACACCGCAGACCATCGTCGGTACGGCGATCATCGCCGCCCACGCGGTGATCCTGCGCATGTCCTCGTTCTGCGCGACCGTGACCTGCGCGAGGTGCGCCTGCAGAATCGAGTTGAGCAGCTCGTCGAACGCCGCGATCTGTTCCGTCGCCCGCAGCTGATGGTCGGAGACGTCCCGGAAGTAGGCCTGTATCTCCGGGTCGATCACCCGTATCGGCCGCGTCGCCAGCTCCTGCAACGGGCGGTTCAGCGGAGCCACGGCCCGCTTCAGCTCCAGGAGTTCACGCTTGAGCTGATAGATCCGGCCGGGGTCGGCCCGTGCGCCGTTCGTCGCGAACACATCCGTCTCGACCTGGTCGATGTCCGCCTGCACGGCGTCCGTGACCTGGAGATAGTCGTCGACCACATGGTCCGCGATGGCGTGCAGCACGGCGGCCGGGCCCTTGGCGAGCTGTTGCGGATCGGCCTCCAGACCCTCGCGCAGCGGGCCCAGTGAACCGTGCCGACCATGTCGTACCGTGATCACGAAGTCCTGGCCGACGAAGACCATGATCTCGCCGGTGTTCACCACCTCGCTCGTCGCCGTGAGTTCGGTGTGCTCGACGTAGCAGACCGTCTTGAACACCGCGAACAGGGTTTCGCCGTACCGCTCCAGTTTCGGGCGCTGGTGGGCGTCGACCGCGTCCTCGACCGCGAGCGGGTGCAGGTCGAAGAGCTGGGCGATGCCCGCGAACTCCTGGTCCGTCGGCTCGTGGAGGCCGAGCCAGACAAAGCCCTCGTCGCTCTTGCGGACCCGCCGCACGGCGTCGACCAGGTCCCGGCCGGCCGGGATCCGGACGCCGTCCTCGTAGGCCACGCAGTTCACGACCGCGGAGCCCAGCGGTGACCGGGCGTGGTGACTCAGGTCGACACGCGGGCGCCGCCGGGCCAGCCGTGCCACTCTGCGGAGACCGCCGACCCTGCCGAGGCTCGTGACCTTCCGCAGATTCCCTGCCATGGACATCTGGTTCTCCTTGCGCCGTACTGTCCGCACCATGCGCCTGGCTCGCCAGTTTGCCAGCCCTTCGCGAACGCCGGAGGGGCCTGGGGGAACGGATGGTTCCGCTCCGCTTTCGCCGATGCGGGAGCGTCGACCCGGCCGAACAAAGCGGATGACTGGGATGATCTCGGCATGACGCGAACCGACGGGTATCTCCTCGACAACCGGCAGACCGAGGCGGGACAACGCTTCGACGCTTTCGCCGCCCTCTTCGATCCCACGACCTTCCGGCACTTCGAAGGGTTCGGCGTCGGAGCCGGCTGGCGTTGCTGGGAGGTCGGCGTCGGGGGCACCTCGGTGGTCTCCTGGCTGGCCAAGAAGGTCGGCCCGACCGGAAAGGTCCTCGCGACCGACCTCGACACCACCTGGGTCGCCCCGGCAGCCCGTCCGCCGGTCGACGTACGCGTCCACGACGTCGGCGCCGACGAGCCGCCGGGGGAGGGCTTCGACCTCGTGCACGCCCGGCTCGTCCTCGTCCATGTGCCGGACCGGGAACGGGCGTTGCGCTCGATGATCAAGTCGCTGCGCCCCGGCGGACGCCTTCTCGTCGAGGACGCCGATCCCGCTCTGCAGCCCCTGCTCTGCCCCGACGAGCACGGCCCCGAGCAGCAGCTCGCCAATCGGCTGCGGCACAGCTTCCGCCAGCTGCTCGCGGACAGCGGCGCCGATCTGGCGTACGGCCGCAAACTCCCGCGGCTGCTGCGCGAGGCGGGTCTGCGCAACGTCCAGGCCGACGCGTACTTCCCGGTCACCTCGCCCGCCTGCGCCGCGCTGGAGACCGCGACGATCCGTCAGATCCGGGAGCGGCTCGTCGCCGGGGGCCACGCCACGGACGAGGACATCGACCGCCACCTGGCCAACGTCGCCGCGGGCGGAATGGACCTGGCGACGGCACCGATGATCTCGGCGTGGGGGCGCAAGGGGTAGCCGTCGCCGCTCCGGCCTGTGACCCCGCGGCCCTTCAACCGGCAACCGGCGGCCTCCCGCCCACCCGTTCCACCGCCCGCGCGCCCGCCCGGCACCCCTCGGCCGCCGCGTCCTCGGGTCCGGCGCCCGTCAGCAGGGCGGCGAGGAACGCGCCGGTGAAGGCGTCGCCGGCGCCCGTCGTGTCCAGGGGTGTCGCGGGCAGGGCCGGGACACGGGCGTACACGGTCCCCGCGCGGGCCACGATCGCGCCTTCGGCACCCTGCTTGGCGACCACCAGCGGGACGTGGCGGCTCAGCTTGGCCGCCGCGTCCGCCGGGTCTGGCAACCCGGTGAGGAGGCAGGCCTCGTCGCGGCTCGGCAGCAGCACATCCACCCCGGACACGAGATCCAGGCAGCGGTCGACACCCAGTTCGACGAGGAACCCCGCCGACGCCGGATCCAGGCTCACCGGTACGCCACGCGCGCGTGCCGCCTCCAGGGCCACCGCCACGAACGCCCGGCTCGGCGCCGAGAACAGCAGATAGCCCGAGAGATGCAGCCGTGCGACACCGTCGAGCAGCGCGTCCGACCAGTCGTCGGGGTTCAGCCGCAGCGAGGCACCGCTCTGGGTCAGGAGCGTGCGCTCGGCCGCCGCGTCCGTGTCCACCAGGCAGATCACCGTCCCGGTCGGTGCCTCGGGATCGACGACGAGGTGGGGCCGTACTCCGCAGGCCGCCAGCTCGCGCTCGTGCCACTCGGCCGCGTCCGTACCCACCCGTCCGATCAGCCGTACCTCGGAGCGCCCCCAATGGGCCGCCCAGCAGGCCACGTTGGCGCCCGCACCGCCCGGCAGGGTCCGGATCGCGGCGGTCGTGTCGGTGCGCGGCGCGAGCGGACCATGGTGCCGGGCGACGATGTCCGTGATGACGTCCCCGGCGACGAGCAGCGCCCCGCCCGGCTCCGTCACGCCCCGGCCCAGGCCGCCGCGATCCGCCCCGCGAGCCGTACGTTGCCGCGGACCGCTGCCAGATTGGCGCTCAGCGAGGCACCGTCGGTGTGCCGCACCAGGTAGTCGAGCAGGAACGGCGTCACGGCCTGCCCACTCACACCCTGTTCTTCGAGCGCGTGCAGCGCGTCGGCCAGCACGCGCGTGTGGAGCTCCGGATCCAGTTGCTCCTCCGCGGGCACCGGATTGGCGACGATGAACGCCGACTCCGGGGAATCGAGGGCGTCCTGGGCCCGCATCACGTCCGCGACCTGCTCCGGCGTGTCGAGAGTCCAGTCCACGGGGTGCCCGGAGTCGGACAGGTAGAAGCCGGGGAAGTGGTCGGTGCCGAAACCGGCCACGGCGACCCCCAGGGTCTCCAGCCGCTGCAAGGTGGCCGGCACATCCAGGATCGACTTCACACCCGCGCAGACGACCGTGATCCTCGTGCGCGCCAGCAGCCCCAGGTCGGCCGACTCGTCCTGGGTCACCGTCCACTCCCGGTGCACCCCGCCGAGCCCACCCGTGGCGAACACCCGTACGCCCGCACGTGCGGCCAACAGCGCGGTCGCCGACACCGTGGTCGCCCCGCTCGCCCCGGCGGCCACCGCGAGCGGCAGATCGCGGTGCCCCAGCTTGCGGATGCCGTCCTCGTTCGCGACCCGCTCCAACTGCTGTTTGTCCAGGCCGACATGGGGGCGCCCGTCCAGCACGGCGATCGTGGCCGGTACGGCGCCCTCCTGCCGTACGACGTCCTCCAGTTCCAGCGCCACCTGAAGATTGCGCGGGCGCGGCAGCCCATGCGCGATGATCGTGGACTCCAGAGCCACCACGGGTCGACGCGCGTCGACCGCTTCCCGCACTTCTTCGGACACCACCAGCATCACGCGCCTGCTTCCTGTCGTTCGGTCTTCCCTCATCTCTGGCGGGCGGCGCGCGTGGTCAAACCCTTGCGGCCTGTGGCAGACACCACCAGCCTGGGGTTCATGACGGACAACTCGACACGTCTCGACCATGTCGTCCTCTGGGTACGCGACCCGCTCGCCGCCGCCGACTTCTACGAGAAGGCGGTCGGCATGGAGCCCCTGAGGATCACCGAATTCGCCGCGGGGACGGTGTCCTTCCCCTCCGTACGCCTCAACGAGGAGACCATCTTCGACCTCGCGCCCCTCTCCCTGGCGGAGCGCATGAACATGCTCCCCGGGTCCGCCGACAGCGCGGGCCACCCCGTCAACCACGTGTGCCTGTCCCTGCCCGCGGACTCCTTCGACGCCCTGCGCACCCGCCTGGAAGAACGGGACGTACCCGTCTCGGAGATCTCGTACGACTCCTACGGCGCCCGGGGCCTGGCGAGGCGCAGCTTCTACTTCCGCGACCCCGACGGCAACGTCTTCGAGGCGCGGCACTACGCGTAGGGCAGGAGAGGGGTACCCGCGCGTGGGTACCCCTCTCCTTGTACCGGGGCCGGACCTCAGGAGGAGATCAGACCGGTCGTACGCCGGCCAGCGCCCCGTGCGGATCGAGTACGTACTTGCGGCTCGCGCCCTGGTCGAACTCGGCGTAGCCGCGCGGGGCGTCGTCCAGGCCGATCACGGTCGCGTTGACGGCCTTGGCGATGTGTACGCGCTCGTGCAGGATCGCCCGCATCAGCCCCCGGTGGTACTTCATCACCGGGCACTGTCCGGTGGTGAACGCGTGGCTCTTCGCCCAGCCGAGGCCGAGTCGCATCTTCAGGGTGCCCGACTTCGCGTCCCCGTCGATGCCGCCCGGGTCGTCCGTGACGTACAGCCCAGGGATGCCCAGGGCGCCTCCCGCGCGCGTGACGCCCATCAGGGAGTTGAGGACCGTCGCGGGCGCCTCCGGGGCGTCCGGGCCGTGCGCCCGGGCCTCGAAGCCGACCGCGTCGACCGCCGCGTCCACCTCGGGCTCCCCGAGGATCTGGGCGAGCTGCCCCTCGATGTCGCCGCGTGAGACGTCGACGGTCTCGCAGCCGAAACTCCGTGCCTGGGCGAGGCGTTCGGCGTTGAGGTCGCCGACGATGACGACGGCGGCGCCCAGGAGCTGCGCCGACGCGGCGGCGGCCAGGCCTACCGGGCCCGCCCCCGCGACGTACACCGTCGAACCGACACCCGCGCCCGCGGTGACCGCGCCGTGGAAGCCGGTCGGGAAGATGTCCGACAGCATGGTCAGGTCGAGGAGCTTCTCGCGCGCCTGGTCGGCGTCCGGGAACCTCAGCAGGTTGAAGTCCGCGTACGGCACCATCGCGTACTCGGCCTGGCCGCCGACCCAGCCGCCCATGTCGACATAGCCATAAGCCGCTCCCGGGCGGGCCGGGTTGACGTTCAGGCAGATGCCGGTCTTGCGTTCCTTGCAGTTGCGGCACCGCCCGCAGGCGATGTTGAACGGTACGGAGACGATGTCCCCGACGTCGACGTACTCGACGTCCGGCCCGCGTTCGACGACCTCTCCGGTGATCTCGTGTCCGAGGACCAGCCCCTCGGGCGCGGTCGTACGGCCCCGCACCATGTGCTGGTCACTTCCGCAGATGTTGCTGGCGAGCACCTTGAGAATCACCCCGTGCCGGCACTTCCTGCCGACGTTCTGGGGAGCGACTCCCGGCCCGTCCTGGAGTTCAAGCGTCGGGTGGTCGATGGTCCTGACCTCGACCGTGCCCGGCTTGAGATACGCGACTGCCCTGTTCCCGCTCATACGTGATCGCCGTCCCTTCGGCCCCGTGACTTCGGATGCCAGCGGCTGTGCGCACGGCGGAGTCTGCTACCGCTCCCGCGTCCTGGCCACCCCTAGGGCCTGTCGTCACATTCCCGCCTGCCTCGCGGCGCCATGCACGCTCCCCCACTGCCTTAAGGGCGTGGGAGGTGCCCCCACTCGCCGCACCGGACACAGGCCCACGTACAACC